>NZ_JBSVVZ010000091.1:0-20434 GCF_054071875.1 Pseudomonas sp. SDO524_S393
AGTAACAGATATGCTGGCTGACCCACCGCTATCGCAGGCAAGCCAGCTCCCACATTAGACCGAGTTGGCCTTCAGAGCCCCTTCAGGTCCCGCTCTTCGATCGGCCGGCTCTGGCGCATGCGCTTGCCGCCCAGCACCACCCAGTCGATCAGCCGGAACAGGCATTCCAGCCCGAAGGACAACAGCATCGCCCCGCCCAGGCCCCAGCCCATGGCTTCGGGCGTCAGCAGGATCTGGTAGCTGTAGCCGTTCCAGGTTTCCTGGCGAATATCCGGGTCGGCGGCCACCGCCACTTGCAGCGCGCGGATGTACCACGGGCCTTGCATCGCCTGGAATTGCTTGTCCAGCGCCACCTGGCGGTCAAGCAAGGTGCCCAGGCTGTTGGCATCGCTGCGGAACACCGGGTCATCGCTGGCGCGGTAATGCGCCACCAACGCTTTCAAGTCGCCGTTGAAGAACTGCTGCGCCGTGCTCTCGAAACCACGCAAGCCGGTCTGGGCCTCGATCAGATGCGCTTCGACGCGCTTGGCGTAATCATTGATGAACCCCGGCACTTGCACACCGACCAACAGGCCAATGGCAAACAGCACCAACCGCAGATAGCTGAGCAACATGGTCGATATCCTTACTCGGTGATGCCCTGGCTGACGCATTCACCGCGTCGCCACAGGCTCCATTGGCCCGGCTCGTAGCGGGTCCAGTTTTCGTTGTCGGTCAAGGGTTCGGTGGCGATCACCGTCACCACGTCATTGGGCGTGGTTTCGGCCTGAAAATCGACGATCACGTCGACATCCTTCAAGCGCGCGGGGCCAAACGGTGCGCGCCGGGTGATCTGTGCCAGCTTGGTCGAGCAATAGCAGAACAGCCAGTCACCGTCGCTGAGCAGACAGTTGAATACGCCTTTGCTGCGGTATTCGCTGCACGCGGCGATCAGGTCCGGCAGCACTTTTTCGATGTCCACCGGTTCCGGGAAGGCTTCGCGCACGCGGTTGAGCAAATCGCAGAAGGCCGCTTCGCTGTCGGTGTCGCCCACCGGGCGGTAAAACGTGGCGCGGGGCTGGAAGTCGGCCAACTGGCCGTTGTGCGCGAAGCACCAGTTGCGCCCCCACAGTTCGCGCACGAACGGGTGGGTATTGGACAGGCACACCTTGCCCACGTTGGCCTGGCGGATATGGCCGATCACCACTTCACTCTTGATGGGATAACGCTGCACCAGCGCCGCCACTTCCGATTCGCTGCTGGCCGCAGGGTCCTGGAACAGGCGCAGGCCACGGCCTTCGTAGAAGGCGATGCCCCAACCGTCGCGGTGCGGGCCGGTACGCCCGCCGCGCTGCATCAGGCCGGTGAAACTGAACACGATATCGGTCGGGACGTTGGCACTCATGCCCAATAATTCACACATGCCGGGGCTCTCGCAGCAGGGCGGACAACGTTAAAGGCGCGGCTCTACGCGCATGCCACTCACGGGCGCGGGACGACGAAACGGCACGTCGTCTTCATCCTCGGGCTCGGCAGCGGCCAGGGCAGCGTCGGCGGCGGCCTTGCGCTCGCGGCGGGCCTTGGCGGCACGCTCGATGGGCCAGCGGATCAGCACGATGACGAGGTAAACGCCGAACGCGATGATCGTGTACATGAACAGGTCGGAAATCGCTCGCCAGGCGTTGTTGCCGACCTTGAGCAGCAGGTCCAGGGCGGTGATGGCCACGGCCGGCGCGAACTGGGTCTTGACCGGGTCGACGATGGTCGGACTGAACAGCAACACCGCCATCAGCAATTGCAGCGGCTCGCGCAGCCAGCGCCAGATCCAGCGAGTCATGCGCCACCACACCAACAGGCAGCCCAAAGCGGCAAAGGCGTAAAGGCCCCAAGCAGTCAGATAGTCGTTCTCGGTCATGGTGTCCATGGCAAGGTAGGCAAACAGGCGGCTATGATAACGGCTTTTGCGTGTCGCGGCTGCAATGCCTGCCACCGTCCGCCAGATAGAGAATAATCCATGCCTGTATCGACCGCTCCGATTGCCCGCAAGGCCCAAGGCACAGATCCGTACGCCTGGCTGCAAGAACGTGACAGCGCCGAGGTGCTCGATTACCTCAAGGCCGAAAACGCCTGGCAGGAAGCCCGACTTGCCGACCAGCAGGCGCTGCGCGAAAGCCTGTTCGAAGAGATCAAGGGCCGCATTCTCGAAACCGACCTGTCGCTGCCCTCCCCCTGGGGCCCGTACCTCTATTACACCCGTACCACCGCCGGTGACGAATACGCCCGCCACTACCGCTGCCGCCGCCCCGCGGATGACAGCAACCAGGTCGACGACAGCAGCGAAGAACTGCTGCTGGACCCCAACGTGCTGGCCAATGGCGGCTTTTTCTCCCTGGGCGCGTTCAGCATCAGCCCCGATCACCAGCGCCTGGCCTACAGCCTGGATACCAGCGGTGACGAGATCTACACCCTGTACGTGAAGGAATTGGCCAGCGGCAAGGTCAGTGAACTGGCGTTCCAGGACTGCGACGGCAGCATGACCTGGGCCAATGACAGCCTCACGCTGTTCTTCGGCGAGCTGGACGACACCCATCGCCCGCACAAGCTGTATCGCTATCGCCTGGACGGCACGGCAGCGCAGGAAGTCTTCCACGAACCGGACGGGCGCTTCTTCCTGCATTGCTACCGCTCCAGCTCCGAACGCCAGTTGCTGCTCTCGCTCGGCAGCAAGACCACCAGCGAAATCTGGGCACTGGACGCCGAACAGCCCCACCTGGACTTCACCTGCCTGGCGCCACGGGTCGAAGACCACGAATACGATGTCGACCACGGCCAACTGAACGGCGCGTGGACCTGGTTCATCCGCAGCAATCGCGACGGCATCAATTACGCGTTGTTCGTGGCGACCGACATTGGCGACGTGCCCACCGAGGCCGAGTGGCAGAACCTGATTCCCCACAGCGATGAGGTGATGCTCGACGGCGTCAGCCTCAACGCCGGTGCCATGACCCTGAGCTTGCGCATCGGCGGCCTGCCGGTGATAGAAGTGCATCCCGAGGGTTTGCCGGCCTACCGCGTGGAACTGCCGGACGCCGCTTATAGCCTCTACGTACAGAACAGCCTCGAATTTGCCAGCGACCGCATCCGCCTGCGCTATGAAGCGCTGAACCGCCCGGCCCAGGTGCGCCAGCTGGAACTGGCCAATGGCGCACAGCAGGTACTCAAGGAAACCCCGGTGCTCGGCGTGTTCAACGCCGACGACTACGTGAGCCAACGCCTGTGGGCCACCTCGGCCGACGGCACCCGGGTGCCGATCAGCCTGGTGATCAAGCGCGATCAGTTGGGCAAGCCAACGCCGTTGTACCTGTATGGCTACGGCGCCTACGGCTCCAGCCTCGATCCGTGGTTTTCCCATGCACGCCTGAGCCTGCTCGAGCGTGGCGTAGCCTTTGCCATCGCCCACGTGCGCGGCGGCGGTGAGCTGGGCGAGGCCTGGTACCGCAACGGCAAGCAGGAACACAAGCAGAACACCTTCAGCGACTTCATTGCCTGCGCCGAACACCTGATCGCCGAGGGCCTGACCACCTCCCGACAACTGGTGATCAGCGGCGGCAGCGCCGGCGGCCTGTTGATCGGCGCGGTGCTCAACCAGCGCCCCGAGCTGTTCCAGGCGGCGATTGCCGAAGTACCGTTCGTCGACGTGCTCAACACCATGCTCGACCCGGAGCTGCCGCTGACCATCACCGAATACGATGAATGGGGCAATCCCGAAGAGCCCGAGGTGTATGAACGCATCAAGGCCTACGCCCCCTACGAAAACGTCAGCGCCCAGGCGTACCCGGCCTTGCTGGTGATCGCCGGCTACAACGACAGCCGCGTGCAGTACTGGGAGGCGGCCAAGTGGGTGGCCAAATTGCGAGACACCGCGACCTCCGACAACCTGTTGCTGCTCAAGACCGAGCTGGGTGCCGGTCACGGCGGGATGAGCGGCCGTTACCAGGGATTACGTGACGTAGCGCTCGAATATGGATTTGTTTTCAAGGCACTGGGGCTGATTTAGGAACTTCGCACGGCGGGCCTGTCTGAACACAGGACCGCCCTGCCCGATTGACCAACCCAGATTGCAGCCATGCCACAACCGACCTTATTGAATAGCGAAATCCGCGACATGCTGATGGACTGCGGCCTGTTCGACCCGCTGTTGCCGGAAGACTTTCACGTGGCCGCCGGCTACTTCAACATCAGCACCATCGCCCGTGACCAGGTGATTTTCCTCGAAGGCGATGGCGGCACCTTCATGTGCATCATCCACAGTGGCCAGGTGGCGGTGCAGAAAGCCAACCATGACGGCCAGCGCGTGACCATCGCCACCCTGCGCAGCGGTCGCGCCTTTGGTGAAATGGCCGTGCTCGACGGCGAGCGGCGCTCCGCCACCTGCGTGGCGGCCACTGACTGTGTGCTGTTGAACCTGGGCAAAGACTCCCTGGAAAAAATGCTCAACGAAGCGCCCCGGGTCGCCGCCAAGATCATCCGCGCCATCGCCATTGCCCTGTCCAAACGCCTGCGCATGGCCGATGGGCAATTGCTTTCGCAACAGTTCTAACCGCCGGGGGCCTTCGGCTTGCTGTCACTTTGCAGCAGGCCGGGCACCGTCTGATCCTTCGGCGGGGTCGGCAGCACGATAGGCGCCAGGGGCGGTGAACCGTTGGTCTTGGGCAACGCCGGCGGGGTGACTTGTGGGTACAACGTCGGTGTTGGGGTGCCCGGCGCGCCGGGCGTCGGTGCTGGCGCAACCGGTACGGTTTGCAACTCCTGAGCATGCGCCGCGCCCAAGGCGAGCGCGCTCAACACAATGGCCGTTAGAATGCTGCACTTCATCGATGGCTCCATGGCCTGACCGGAATGTCACAAGGCTACTCCCAACCGCGCAAGAATGCCCTTCCCAATGAGATCTCCATGAAACGTTTCGTTCTGCTGGACACCACCCCGATCCCCGACAACGGCGGTGCCTTGTGCCTGTTCGAATACGGCGACGACTTTGTCATCAAGATCCAGGGCGGTGACGGCGGCCAATTGATGAACACGCGTATGCACGGTTCCGAGGACGCGCTGGCCGAAATCCCCTGCCGCAAGGTCGCCGGACGCCCGGATTCACGGGTGTTGATCGGCGGGCTGGGCATGGGCTTTACCCTGGCCTCGGCCCTCAAGCACCTGGGCAAGACCGCCGAAGTGGTGGTCGCAGAGTTGGTGCCCGGCGTCGTGGAGTGGAACCGTGGGCCACTGGGCGAAAAATCCGGCCGCCCGCTGCTGGACCCGCGCACGGTGATCCGCCTGGAAGACGTGGCCAAGGTACTGCAGGCCGAGCCCCAGGGTTTTGACGCGATCATGCTCGATGTGGACAACGGCCCCGAAGGCCTGACGCAAAAGGCCAACAGCTGGCTTTACTCCGCCGGTGGCCTGGCCGCGTGCGCCAAGGCCCTGCGCCCCAAGGGCGTACTGGCCGTGTGGTCGGCCAGCGCCGACAGGCTGTTCAGCGACAAACTGCGCAAGGCCGGGTTCAAGGCTGAAGAAGTGCAGGTGTTTGCCCACGGCAACAAAGGCACAAGACACACCATCTGGATTGCCGAGAAGCTCAAGGGCTGAACACGATTCACCAAACACCACAGGTCCGCTCCTACACAAACCAGGCAGTTTTGTCCTGCGCTTTAGTGCCGGGATTTACGGAAATCGATCACATACGGCACCTTCTTGTCGAAGGTCTTCTCCAGCGCATTGCGGTCCAGCTGGCTCATGCCGCCCAACTGATGGGCAGTAAAGCCACTGTCGCCCACCTGTGAACCCGGCGCCAGGCTGACCATGCGCTTGGCGACGGCCTCGATGGCGTCTTTGTAGCCGCCCTTTTTGTTCAGGTTGAACGCGCCCAGGTCGATCTGGCTGCGCAGCCAGTTGCCCCAATAGAACTCGAGGAATTCCGGCGCGACCTCGCTGTCATCCGGCTTGCCATAGGCAGCCTTGCGGCTGAAATACACCAGGCTGCGCAACGTATCGTCCTGCAAGTTCTTGAACCCCAGGTGCGCGGGCAGTTGCTCGGGCGGCAGCGTCTGGCCCTGGTTGTCCTTGAGCCAGACTTTGCGCGCGGCCTCCATGCGCTGCCAAAAACGCTTCATATCCGGGCTGTCGCTGAAGTCGTCCGTCACTTTGACCCACATTTTCAACTGCGGGCCGCCGCCGGGTACTTCCCACAGGGTGGTGAAGCTATGGTGACCGTCGGTCAGGTACAACTGACCAGCCGGGCCGACCACCACGGTTTTCATGTCCTCGGGATGGGTGCCCACCGGGTCCTGGCAGGTGAAACTGGCCGGTTTGTGCAGGTCGGCGCCCTTGGGCACCCTGTCGGCCTCGCCTTGGCCATTGGTTTCGCAGTATTCATCGAAGACGTTGGCGGGTTTGTCGGCAAACAGCTCAAGGCTGTAACCAATCTGGTCGAAGCCCACCACGGCCTGGGTCGGGTGCAATTGTTCGAGGGCCACCTCGATCACCTGCCCGGGTTTCGGGGTAGAGAAGGCCTGAGCCTGGGCGGTCACCACACCCAGTAGCAGTGCAACGGTCCATGAAGACAAACGCATGAGTTTCGAATCCTTATCGATAAAGTGAAGCGGTTATTTACAACGCGAGCGGCTAGAATCAAGCCTGTCCGTGAACCCCCTGAAAACCAGGAGCCATGATGAGCTCGACCAACCCGCCCTCCCACACCGCCAAGCTGGATCGCATCCTCGCCGATGCGCAGCGCGACCGGGAAATGGGCTACCGCGACAAAGCCTTGAAGATGTACCCCCACGTGTGTGGCCGCTGTGCCCGTGAGTTCTCCGGCAAGCGCCTGAGCGAACTGACCGTACACCACCGCAACCATAACCATGATGACAATCCGCAGGACGGTTCCAACTGGGAGTTGCTGTGCCTGTATTGCCACGACAACGAACATTCGCGCTACACCGACCAGCAGTACTTCGGCGAAGGCTCCACCAGCAGCCCGACGATTGCCAAGGCCACGCACAACCCGTTCGCGGCGTTGGCTGGACTGATGAAAAAAGACGATTGAAGATCGGTGTTGCCTGTGCCGGCCTCATCGCAGGCAAGCCAGCTCCCACATTTGACTGTATTCACAAATAGATAGCTGTGAGCCCAGTCCAATGTGGGAGCGGCGGTGCGACGATTCGACTTGCCCGCGATAGCGATCCCCCAAGCACTACAGTCCTCAGCACCGTATAATCGCGCTTTTTCCGCCAAGGCACCCTTCCCCGTGGGCAATAAACGCTACAGTTGCATCGGTCTGTATAACCCCAAATCCCCCGAAAACGTCGGCTCGGTGATGCGCGCCGCCGGTTGCTACGGCGTGGCTTCGGTGTTCTACACCGGCGTGCGTTACGAGCGCGCCCGGGACTTCGTCACCGACACCAAGAAGGTCCACCACGACATTCCGCTGATCGGCATCGATGACTTGAAGAAGATCCTGCCGCTGGGCTGCGTGCCGGTTGCCGTGGAACTGGTAGAAGGCGCCCGCCCGCTGCCCGAGTACACCCACCCCGACCGTGCGCTGTACATTTTCGGCCCGGAAGACGGCTCCCTCGACAAGGACATCCGCGACTGGTGCGAGGACGTGGTCTACATCCCGACCACCGGCTGCATGAACCTGGCCGCCACCGTCAACGTGGTGCTCTATGACCGTCTGGCCAAGGGCAACAACACCCGTTCGGGCCCCAAATACTGATTTTTCGGGAACATCCGGCGCCTGCGGGCAGTCAGCTGCATAACCCTTGTCCTTGTTGGAGAACGATCATGAGCGACAGCAAAACCCTGCGCCCCGTCATCAGGCACACCCCTCTCGACGTCCACCCTGAACAGAACGTGCATGGCTGGGAGCGCATCGGCTCGGTGGCCGGCGGCGTGATGATGGTCGGCAAAGGCCTGCGCCGGGGCGGCCTGTTCGGGTTGATCCAGGTGGCAATCGGCGGCGTGGCACTGGCCCGTGGTTTTACCGGGCACAGCTCGCTCAAGGACAAGCTGGAACAAGGCCGCCAGGAAATGAACAGCGTGCGCACGAAGATCGAGCGCGCAGCCGAAGAGCTGAAAAACCTGAAGACCAAGGCCGAAGTGGCCGCTGAAAAAACCACTAAAACTACGGCCTGAACACCAAACCAAATGTGGGAGCTAGCTTGCCTGCTCCCACATTTGGTTTTGCGTCAGTGCAGTAATTTGCTATCCAGCACCACCGACGGCTCGCCGAGGATACTTTCGGCGAGCTTCACAAACTCGGCGGTGGTCACGCTATTGGCGCGCATCACCGCCTGCGCCAGATCATCCAGCGAACGCTTGTTGTGGGTTTTCACGCGAATCTCGCGGTCCAGTTCCTGCAACAACAGCACCGCCCGCGACACCGTTGCGCCACTGACGTGCTCGCCGCGCAGGCTGCTGACGCCCTTGCTGTCTCGGGTCAAACGCGCCTGAATGGCCACGTAGCGTTCATCCGTGATACCACCGGCCCGGCGCACCAACTCGATCCCGTAGTACTCCGCCAGCCCTTCACTGATCCAGTCGCTGCTGTCGTGGTCATTGAATCGTCCGATGGCCTGCACCACTTCGCGAATCAACGGACTGCTGCCGTTCTCGCTGATCAGAGGCGTGCGGCTGTTGAGGTAGATCGAGTCCCGCGACGAAAACGCGCCACGGCGCATCGGGTCGCTGGCGCCCACCACCAGCAGCTTGGCCGGATGGCGCGGGAACGCGGCCTCCACCTGGGGCCAGACGAACGTCAGCAACGTCAGTACATCCATGCGACGCATCGCCTGGCCCTTGGGCGAGGCCACCGTGACTTCGGTTTCGCCCAGGCGCACGCGACGGCTGCCGAGGTTGCCGGCGAGCATCCAGCCGGTGGGACGGTCGAACAGGCGTGAAACGTTGTCGATACGGAACTTGTTGTTGCCGATGCGCGGCCAGGCCGTCTCGACGCTTTTCCAGCCGGCCGGCAGTTCGAACACCAGCCGCGCGACCAACTCGACGCCATCCTGCTGGTCCAGACGCGCGGCCGGTACCAGGTCTTCACCGCGAAACAGTGCCCAGGCCGGGGTCATTCGTGCTTCATAAATGCCGGGCTTGCGCGCCTGGGTGAGGCGTACACGGTAGGTCAGGCTGGCCTTGTCGGCACCCGGCTGCCAGAGCCCACGGGTGCCAGTGACTTTCCATTGGCCATCGGCCTTGAAGTCGCTGTACTCGCCATCGTGCCCCAGGTCGAAGTCCAGGCTGCGCACGGCCGAGCCCTGGGACAGGCTCACACGCACTTCGGCCTGCTCGCCCTGGGGCAACAGTTTGACGTGATAGTCCAGGTCGACCTTCCTGGCGCACCACGCCGGCATGCTCAGGGCCAGCAACACCAGGCTCGCCGCCAGCTTGACTCCCGCCCTCATACACACTCCTTGTTCAGCCCGCGCGGAAAATCAGGTAGTCCTCCCAGTCGTCCTCGGGCACGCTGCCTTCGCTGAGCATGCGCCCGGACTGGGAAATGCGTTCGTGGTGCACGGCGTCGCGGTCGCCACACACCAGGTGATGCCACAACGGCAGGTCCTTGCGCTCGCTGACCAGACGGTAACCGCAGGTGGGCGGCAGCCATTTGAACTGGTCGGCCTGGCCCGGGGTGAGCTGGATGCAGTCGGGCACCGAGGCGCGGCGGTTGGGATAGTCGGTGCACTGGCAGGTTTTCAGGTCGAGCAGCTTGCAGGCGATCCGCGTGTAATAAACGCTGTTGTCGTCTTCATCTTCCAGCTTTTGCAGGCAGCACAGGCCACACCCGTCGCACAACGACTCCCACTCCTCCTGGTCGAGGTGTTCAAGGGTTTTGCGTATCCAGAAAGGTTCGACTTTGGCGGCCATGGCTCTACATCAGTATCGGTAGGTGAAAAGGCCGCCAGTCTAGTGCCCAAGCCGTCCGGGGCCAAGCGCTTGCGACTGGCGGTGTAACAACACTTGTCAGTCTAGTGTGCGCCAAGTAGTTTTGAAGGCTGAATCGACCCTCAGGAACTGCCCATGAGCACTAACCCACGCGTTGCCGATTACCCGATCCATACCCAGTTCACCGAACGCTGGTCGCCCCGCGCCTTCACCGGTGAAAGCATCCCCAAGGAAACCCTGCTGAGTTTCTTCGAAGCCGCCCGCTGGGCACCGTCGGCCTATAACTCGCAGCCGTGGCGCTTTCTCTACGCACGCCGCGACACGCCGGACTGGGAGCGCTTCCTGAGTCTGCTGAACGAGTTCAACCGAGGCTGGGCCCAGCATGCGTCGGCCCTAGTGATCATCGCGTCAAAAACCGACTTCACCGCCCCCGGCGCCAGCGAAGAAACCCCGGCCCTGTGGCACACCTTCGACACCGGTTCGGCCTGGGGCCACCTGGCGCTGCAAGCCAGCCTCAGCGGCTGGCATACCCACGGCATGGCCGGCTTCGATCAGGAACTGACCCGCAAAGAGCTGAAGGTGCCGGAGGGTTATGCACTGCACGCCGCCGTCGCGATCGGCAAGCTGGGCGACAAATCGACCCTGCCCGAATACCTGCAGGGCCGCGAGGCGCCAAGCCCGCGTCGCCCGTTGAGCGAGTTGGTGTCGGAAGGTGATTTCAGCCTGTAACGCCCTCAAGCTGCACCCGGCAGGGTGCAGCTTCCACTGCATCACTGACGAACGATCAGCGCCCTGACTTCAGCCTGCAAGCGCGCCTTGCTGCGCTGATAGTCACCCACTGCCATCTGCCGCAGAAACGGGTCACCTGCCAGGACCTCGGGGTCCATGGCCTGGATATCCACCGGGTAGACTTTTTTATCCCTGGCCGAATAGAGGAAGTTATTCAGGTGCATGTCGCTGTGATAGATCCCTTTCGCCTCCATGCCCGCCAGTGCCTCATCCAGCAGGATTTGCACCTCTGACGGCAAACTGCGCTCGGACACGCTCTCCAGGCTGACGCCGTCCAGCCGTTTCATCCTGATATAGGCGCGCCCCTCTTCGACGATCGCTTCAGCAAAGCCTTCGCCGTAATAGAGGTTCAGGCAGCGGGTTTCCGAGGTGACGTAATCGGGCACGGAGGTCGCGGCCTTGGTCCCGAAATCTTTGTAGACGCTCTTCCCATCCAGGCTGGCGTAGATCGTCCCCTCGGCGCCGCCGCCGATTTTCTCACCCAGGTCCGCCAGCACCGACGGAGGGTTGCCACCCCGTGCCACCACCCGCTGCCATTGATCGCCCTGCACATGCTGCACCAGCAATTCAGTCTGCCGATTGTTGTGATAAACCCGTGCCTGCACCGCCCCGTCCTCGGTACGGGAGACCTGCCGAACCTCATACACCGCGCTGCGGCCAGTGCTGTCGGTGTTGCGAATGTGGGACACCTGCCCATCCGCCGAGAGATAGATACCCTGACTGTTGCGGGTAAGCCCGGCGATGTTCGATTCGCTGACCTTGTAGGCACCATGCACGGCATTGTCCAGACCTGCTGAAAGCCCCTTGCGCACGCTCTTGTGCAACAGGCTTACGCCGCTCGCCAGCGTATCTCCCAGACCGCTCAACGGGTTGAACGCCTCAAGGGTACTGGCCCCCACAAACCGGGCCACACGGGCCAGTCCTCCGAGACTGCCGACCCCCTTGGAAAACGCCCGACCCGCCTGCGCCGCCTTGCCTGCACCGAACGTGACCAGGCCCACCACGTCCAGCGCCAGGTCAAACGCGCCCTCGGCGTAACGGCCTTCGGAAAAGTTGACGATGGCCGAACGCAGCGGAATCAGATTCAGGAAAAACTCGCCGATGGCCTTGTCGGTCGCGCGGTCATCATCGAAGCCGCTCGCCCCTCGGGCTTGCGCAAGCAAATCGTCGTTGCGCAGGTCCAGGGACTTGGCGAACACCTTCCCGATGTAGTCGATACGCCCGCTCAGATCCCCTGGCAACGCCCCCTTGGGTTGCAGCCGCTCCTGATTCTGGCCCGGTTGCTCATCCTTGAGCGGATCGATCAGCACCGTTCTGCTCAAAACATTGGCGTTGCGCGACTCCAGGTTCTTTTGGGTATAGGGCGGCGTATACCTGGAGATCAGAAAGTTCTGTTTCTTGAGCGTGCCACTGCGAGTGTCCAGTTCGTAGACGTTGACCTTGCCAGCCCGCGTGGTCTTGATACGCAAGGTTTCGCCCCGGACGCGCAAGGCTGGCGGGGTGAAGAAGTCGAGGGCGATCGTGTAGTCGTTGGTGTGGAAAAACTCGAGTTCGCCGAACTCGAAGTCAGCCCTGTCCTCGGGCGCCAAGGTGGAGATGAGGTACTTGGCCAACCCCGCGTGGCCTTTTTCCAGCGACGTGATCGCCTGGTCGTACGCCGCTTTGAACTCTGCTGCCGCGTTGAGTTTGCCGGCCTCATAGCGCGTGCAGAATTGTTTCGCCGGGATCCGCGTATCCCTGGAAACCCAGTGTTCCAGGTTTTTCAGAGCGGCACCGTCCATCACAATATCCAGCATGGAATACAGACCCGGGAACACCCCGGGTCGCCCGGGGTTCAGCCAGACTTTCTGCAAGGCCTTGGCTTCGAACAGGCTGGGTTCCATCGCAGGAAACGCTTGCTGAAGCATGGTCAGCGCCATATCCCGCCGACTGGGCAACTGCACATCCAATCCATCGCCGGCTGCGGTCAATGCGCGCACCTGGTCGTTGTAGAGGTTACGCACATGGTCCATCTCGGCTTCGCCCGGCGGGCCATCGGTGGTTTTCAGCCAACCGTTGAGCACGCCCCACTGTGCCAGCGCTGCACGCTGGGCGAGCTGAACGTCAGCCGTGCTGCCCTTTCCTTGGGCCGCGGCCATGACTTCGGCATAACTCATCGTCGACGAACTGCCGGGCGCATCGGCCTCGACCCTGGCCGTGGCGATCGCCAGTTGCACCCAGCCGATACTGCCAAAGGTGATACTCGGAGGAATATCCCTGAGCAAAAACGCCGGTGCGGTCCTGGCCAGCAACCGGCTGGCCGCCAGATTGGCGGTGGACGGGGTGGCTTTGCCGGTGTCGATGAGGTGACGAGTCAGCCCGTCGATGACGGCAGACGCGGGTTTGCCGCGAAACCGGGCGTGAGCCGGATCAAAACCGCTGAGCGGGTCAAGTGACTCATCGTTTTCGGGAGCCACGCCGGAGGCTGCGGATAGCGTGGAGGTTGGAGAAGGGGAAAAGACGGAAGTGATGCCAGTCATAAAGGTACCTGTCCATCGCGTGGGGAATCATCCGACCGAAGGCGCCTTTCAGCACCTGCGGCGGTCACTGGGTGTGAATACCCGGTGAGGTGGTTCCAGCCTGGTTGTCAGGTGGTGTGTCTATGAGCTGGGCAGTCAGTAACCGCGTTCGAAATCGACCTCACCGCGCAACGCGGCATTGGCCTGGTACGCCCGCAGATTCTCCAGGAACAGCGCCACCATCATTGGCGGCGACGTCGGCGCAGAGCTGTGCCCGGTCAACAGCAGGCCCCACGCCGTCCAGAACGGGTGCCGTTGCGGCAAGGGTTCCTGGCGGCACACATCGATCACCGCACCGGCCAGGTGCCCGTCTTTCAAGGCCGCCACCAGGTCGGCGTCGACCACCGACACGCCGCGCCCGACGTTGATGAACAGACCGGTCGGCTTGAATTGCCTGAACAGCGCCGCGTCGTACAGGTCGTGGGTATTGGGCGTGTTGGGCAACAGGTTGATGACGTAGTCCACCTCGCCCACCAGACGACTCAACTGGTCGAGCCCGGCCACTTCGATGAAAGGCGCCTGCTCCCGCGCGACGCTGGCGATGCCGTACAGCTTCACGCCAAACGGCACCAGAAACTCGGCGACGCCCTGGCCGATATCGCCAGTGCCCACGATCAAGACCTTGCGCCCCGCCAGGCTCTGGCCCATGCGGTTGTCCCATTTGCGCTCGACCTGGCTGACCAGCCGCGCAAGTACTTCGCGTTCGTGGCCGAGCATATAGGTGAGCACGAATTCGGCCATGACCTGACCGTAGATGCCAACCGCGCGGGTCAGGCGATAGTCGCGGCGCAAGCCCTCGGCCAGCAGCGGTGTGATGCCGGCCCAGGTCGATTGCAGCCATTGAGGTTGATGCCCCTGGCGCAGCAGGGTCGCCAGCAGGTCCGGCTGGCCCAGCCATACCGGGCAATCGGCGGCCAGGCGCGACAGCTCGGCCGAGTCGCCGCTGGTCAGCACCTCAAGTTCCGGTGCCAACTCGCCCAGCAGTTGGGCATAGAGAGGGTGATCCTGTTCAGCAATCAGAACACGCATGCTTAAAACCTTTCAAAAACAATGCAGGCGACCGCCGGGGCAGTTCACTGCCTCCCTGCGGCCAGCGCCCGATGATACGAGTCCATGGATGAATGTGCCCTGAACAGGGCACCGGTCCTTCACACCGGGTCGTTGCGCCGTAGCAATTCCTCGGGCAAGTGTTCGATGTACTCGTCCTCGGCAGGCGGCATTTGCAGGTGATAACCCTGCTTGTCGAGGTTTTCCAGCACCTGCGTGATGTCTTCCTGTTGCAGCTTGCGCTCGGGCGTCAGCACCAGGTCGAACGCATGCACCGGCTTGCCGAACACGGCGACCAGGCCTTCGGGCACACGCTCCAGGGCGTCGCTTTTCAGGACGTACAGGTACATGCCGGCGCGTTTGGGGCTGCGGTAAATGGAGCAAATACGTTTCAAGGCTGTTCTCCGGCAGTGGCCAGGCTGTCGAGCAGCGCCTGGCCCATCAACTCGCGGCGCCAGCCACGCAGCGAATCGGGCAGTTGGTAAGGTCCATCGGGGTAGCCACTTTTGACCAGGGCTTCGAGGGTTTTCTTGCGCAGCATCAGTTCCGGCGCCATTTCCAGGCGCTCGGCCTCAGCCTGGCCCAGGGCACGCAATTGCTTGATCAGCGCGGCGGCGTCCACCGGCAGCGGCTCAGCCACGGCGGGCGGCCATTGGTCCACGGGCACGCTGCCGGCACGCTGGATCAGGTCCAGCAGGAACTGGCCGTCCTGACGCACGGTGCGCGGGTGCATGTCTTCGATCTTGCCCAGGGCCGTGAGGTTGTCCGGCTGGGATTTGGCCAGGGGCCACAGGGAGTGTTCGCGAATGATGCGGTTGCGCGGCAGGTCGCGGGCACGGGCTTGCTGCTCGCGCCAGGCACAGAGCTCACGCAGCACGGCGAGTTGGGCCCGAGACAGTTTCCACGCCAGCTTGGCGTCGCGGTACACCTCGTACGGGTCGGTCTCGCGGCGCAGGTTGGCCACCAACTCGGCACCGTCCTCCAGCACCCAGGCGTATTTGTCTTCGGACAACTGCGGGCGCAGCCGGGTGTAGACCTCGGCCAGGTGCACCGCGTCCTCGGCGGCGTAGCTCACCTGGGTCTCGGACAATGGCCGCTGCAACCAGTCCGAACGGGTCTCGCCCTTGGGCAGCTCGATATCCAGCACGGCTTGCACCAGTCGCGAATAGCCCATGGAGAACCCGAGGTTCAGGTAAGCCGCGGCCAGTTGCGTGTCGAACAGCGGCACCGGCAGACTGCCGGTCAGGCGCAACAGCACTTCGAGGTCTTCGCTGCAGGCATGCAGCACCTTGATCACCGCCGGGTTCTCCAGCAGCGCGGCCAACGGTTGCCAGTTGTCGATGGTCAGGGGGTCGATCAGGTAAGCGCGGACGCCATCACCGATCTGGATCAGCCCGGCAATGGGATAAAAAGTGTCGACCCGCATGAATTCGGTGTCGAGGGCGACGAATGGCAACTGCTGCCATTCGGCGCAGTGCTGGCCGAGGCTATCGTTGTCGCAGATCCAGTGAATATCGATGGCCACACGGCTCTCCCTTGAAGAATGGCGCGCAGTATATATCGCGAAAGGGACTTTCGAGCACCCGCGGTGCACACGCAGCCATGAAAACTCAGACAGAAAATAAAGAATAGTCGTACAAAAAGAACTTAGCCTGTCTTACGCAGAACGTAGACCCGCCACAACGCGGTGCCCGGCATGAACTCCCGCTGGCTCATGACCTTGAAGCCCGCCTGGCGGAACTCGCCCTCCACGGACGTGCGCGAGTTGACCGACACAATCACCGTATCCCGGCTCACCCGGTGAAACTCGCGCAACAGCGCCAGGCGCCCCTCGCTGCCGGGCACATGGCGAAACAGCTCCAGGCAGAAAATACAGTCCACCGCGTTGGCCGAGAGGCCGATGGAAAATGCCGATCCCTGGAACGTCCTGACCCGCTTGAGCAGCGCCGCCGGGTGATGGGTGCGGGCGTGGTCGAGCATGGCCTGGGAGTTGTCCGAAGCCAGGATCACCCGGTTGACGTGTTCGGCCAGTACCGGCCAAAAGCGCCCCGAGCTACAGGCCAGGTCGAGGATCAGCCCCGGTTCGCCCGCCACTTTCAACGCCTGGCGCACCAACCACTCGTCGCGCCACGACGCCAGACGCCGCCGCAGGCCGGGCGGGCGCGTATCACCGCAGACCTTGGCGTGCTCGCGGTCGCAACGCTCGGCGTATTCGATCTCGATGGGGGATGGAGGTTGTGGCGACATCACGGGCTCATGAAAATAATTCGACCTTGAGCCGCAGCTTAACCAGCGCCACGTGAAAAAAAGGTCGAAGCCTGAAGCCGCCGGCCTGCATCAGGCCTGATGCAGGTACCAGCGCCAATCCTGCTCGCCCACTTCGCCCATGAACTGGCGGTATTCGGCGCGTTTGACCGCCAGGTATACGCCGAGAAACTCGCTGCCAAAGGCCTCTCTTGCCCAACTCGAACCTTCCAGTGCGCGCAGGGTGGTCAGCCAGTCAGTGGGCAGCAGTTCCTTGGCCTGGGCGTAGCCGTTGCCTTCGACCGGCGCACCGGGGTCGCGCTGTTCGCGGATGCCCCGGTGAATACCGGCGAGGATCGCCGCCGCGGCCAGGTACGGGTTGGCGTCGGCGCCGCAGATGCGGTGTTCGATGTGGCGCGAGTTGGCCGGCCCGCCGGGCACGCGCAGGCTGACGGTGCGGTTGTCCACACCCCAGGTGGCAGCCAGCGGCGCATAGCTGTTGCTCTGGAAACGTCGGTAGGAGTTGGCGTTGGGGCAGAACATCAGCAGCGAATCGAGCAAGGTGCTGAGCATGCCGCCCACGGCGTGCCGCAGCAGCGGAGTGCCGTCGGCCGCTTCGCTGGCGAACAGGTTGTTGCCGTCGGCATCCGCCAGGCTGACATGCATGTGCATGCCGGTACCGGCCAGGTCATCGAACGGCTTGGCCATGAAGCAGGCCGTCATCCCGTGCTTGTGCGCCACCCCCTTGACCAGACGCTTGTAGCGCACGGCCTCGTCCATGGCCTGCAAGGCGTCGAAGCGGTGCTCCAGGGTGATTTCCACCTGGCCGGGCGCGTATTCGGAAATCGCCGTGCGCGCCGGGATGCCTTGCAGTTTGCAGGCGCTGTAGAGGTCAGCCAGAAACGGCTCGATCTGTTCCAGCTCGCGCAAGCCATAGACCTGGGTCGAACGGGGCCGACCGCCGTCCTTGTCCAGCGCCGGTTGCGGACGACCGTTGCTGTCGGGCTTCTGATCGAGCAGGTAGAACTCCAGCTCCGCCGCCATCACCGGGTAATAACCGTCGGCTTTAAGGCCGTCGATCACCTTGGCCAGCAAATGACGCGGGTCGGCCACGGTGGCGGGCAAACCCTCGGTGGGGTGCATGCTGACCTGCACCGCCGCCGTCGGCATCAGGCGCCAGGGCATGCGCTGCAAACTGCCGCTGATCGGGTAGGCGCGGCAGTCGATATCGCCGACGTCCCACACCAGCCCGGAGTTTTCCACGTCATCGCCATTGAGGGTCAGGCCCAGAATGGTGCTGGGCAACGGGCGCCCGCTTTCGTACACCGCCAACAGCTCATCACGGTGCAGCAGCTTGCCCCGCGGCACGCCATTGTTGTCGAGGATAAACAGCTCGAACATCTCGATGTCGGGATGCTGTTCAAGGAAGGATCGGGCTTCGTGCAGGCAGGCAAAAACACTCATGGGCATTCTCATACGTTAGTTTCGGGCAGGCGCACGGGTGCACGCCCTCCAAAGGGCAGATCAACGCAGGAACGGGGTATCTGGCGGGCGGGCGTGGCGGCAGTGGAACAACGCCCAGAACGCAAGCGCGGACGGCAGTGTCGCGGGGTGAGTGTCGGGGTAGCCGTCCATGGGGATCACAGTGAGGGAGATGCCTTGCAGCGTCACACGCCTGGATAGGTGGGTAAATTCAGGGTTGACGGAGTTTGGTTGCGGTTTGGCTAAACATTCCCGTGCCTTGCCACCCTGCCCGCCGCTATCAATAATGATCGCCCTCGATCATGCCTCCCAAGGACTCGACCGCATGAAAGCTCTTCTGGCCCTGTGTGTACTGGCAAGCGTGGCCGCCCCGGCCCTGGCCGACAATACGCCATCGCGTCTCGACGACGTGCTCCAGCGCGGCACTCTCACCGTGTGCACCACCGGCGACTACAAGCCCTACACCTCGCTGCGCGCCGATGGCCGCTATGAAGGCATCGACATTGCCATGGCCGAGTCCCTGGCCAAAAGCCTCAACGCGACGATCAACTGGGTGCCCACCACCTGGAAAACCCTTATGCCGGACTTCCTCGCGCAACACTGCGACATCGCCGTGGGCGGGATTTCGGTGTCGCTGGAGCGTCAGAAGAAGGCATTCTTCAGCCAGCCCCTGGGAGTCGACGGCAAGATCCCGCTGGTGCGCTGCGCCGACGTGCAGCGTTACCAGAGCGTGGAGCAGATCAACCAGCCCCAGGTGCGGGTCATCGAGCCGGCGGGCGGCACCAACGAAGTGTTTGCCCGTGCCCACTTGGGCCAGGCGCAGATTCGCCTGCACGACAATGTGACCATTTTCGATGAACTGCTGGCCGGCAAGGCCGACGTGATGATCACCGACGCCAGCGAGGCGCGTTACCAGCAGAAGCTCAAGCCCGGACTGTGCGCGGTCAACCCTGAACGGCAAATGCAGTACAGCGAGAAAGCCTTCCTGCTGCCCCGCGACGACGTGGCCTGGAAAAGCTACGTCGACCAGTGGTTGCACCTGAGCGTGGCCACCGGGGTGTACGACGGCATCGTCAACCAGTGGCTGGCGGCGCCCTGAGCCGAGGGCGTCTACGCTGTTGTCACATCAATAAGAACGAGGGACGGAACATGAAGGGAATGCTCCGGGTCACCTGGCTGCTGCTGTTGTGTTTCAGCCAAGTGCATGCCGCAACCACTCAGGATGAGGAAGCCCAGGCCGCCAAGGCGTTGCTGGAAAAAGCCCTGGCGTATTACCAGAGCAATGGCGACAAGGCCTTTGCCGCGTTCAGCCGCCAGGGGGAGTTCGTCGACGCCGACCGCTACGTGTTCGTCGTCGATACCCAAGGCGTACTGCTGGCCAGTGGCGGGCCCTCCTCGGCCCTGATCGGTCGCAATATCAACGAAGTGCTGGGCCCGGACTTGCGCCAGTCGTTCAAGGACGCGCTCAAGGTACCCGAGGGCCAGGGCATCCAGCAGGCCGACTACCGTTGGCAGAACTGGAACGATGGCAAGGTCGAACACAAGCATGTGTTTTACCAACGGGTCGGCAAGCGCATCCTCGCGGTGGGCTACTACCTGCCACGGGCCACGCCCGAACAGGCGCGGGCCTTGCGCAACAAGGCGGTGAATGCATTGCTCAAGGATCAAGCCGGCACGCTGAAGGCGATCAACTCATTGCAGGGCGGGTTTCTGCAGGATGATCTGTATGTGTTCGTGGTGGACCTGAAAACGGGGCGCTACGTGGCGCATGGGACCAATTTGCGCTTGGTGAACACTGATTTTGCCAGGATCAAGGACCCTGACGGCAAGCCGGTGGGTGAGCCGATGCTCAAGATCATGGCCGAGCAGGATCAGGGGGAATACAAGTACCGCTGGAAAAACCCGGTGACCGGGAAGGTCGAGAACAAGCACGCTTATTTGCGCAAGGCTGGGGATTGGATGGTGGCGGTGGGGTATTACAGTCCCTGAGGTTTTTTCCTGGGGGTGGGGGTGGGGTGGGGTGTATATCCGTTATTTAGGTAACGGCTGCTTAGGGTTCCGCTCTTACAGCGGGTCACTTTGGAAAAGCCCCAAAGTAACCAAAGGGCTCTTGCCCCAACACTCGGCACCTCGCTGTGGCTCGGTGTGCCCTCACTCCGGCTTGAATCCGTGGGCCGCCGTCATGGGCCATCCTTGGCCCAGGACGGCTAACCCGGCGTCCTGCCGGGTTGCCCACGGATTCAAGCCTGCGTTCGGCCAGCGTGTTTGACGGGGCGCCTCAGATCAAAAGCAAAAGCGCGGCGGCCTGATAGCCGACCGGTTTCTGGAAGCCGGTCTCGGTTTCAAATGTGGGAGCGGGCTTGCTCGCGAAGGCGGCGTGTCAGCGATCACATCTC
>NZ_JBSVVZ010000092.1:0-20374 GCF_054071875.1 Pseudomonas sp. SDO524_S393
CACTGGTAGCTGAAAGATTGCATTCGCGAGCAAGCCCGCTCCCACAGTTTCTATCTGCGTTGTTACTGCCAGTTGCGGAGCAACTCCGGTAGCTCAGTCAGGCTACGAATCTCGGCGTCGGGGCGTTTGTCTGCTTCCCAAATCTTGCCGTTGGGGTTGAACCACACCGCCCGAAGCCCCGCCTGTTGTGCCCCGGCGATGTCATCACCCGGGTGGTCACCAATATGCACCGCCTGGTTGGCATCCACGCCCCCGCGTTGCAAGGCTTCCTGAAACAGTCGTGCATCCGGCTTGGCGATGCCAATGTCTTCGGCGCGCAGGGCAAAGTGAAAGTAGTCCGCCAGCCCGACGCGCTGCACGTCGGCATTGCCATTGGTGATGACCCCCAGCAGGAAGTGCTGGCGCAGCGCCTGGAGCATTGGCTCGGCTTCCGGGAAAGGGGTGAGTTGATGGCGTGCATGAATGAACGCCTCAAAGCAGACATCCGCCATTTCCGTAGCCTGGGGCTGTGGATAACCGGCTTCTTCAAAAGCCAGCATCAACACTCGGTGACGCAGGACGCTGATGCGGTATTTCAGCTCGGGGTGGCGTTGCAGTACTTGTTGGCGAAGGCTGGCGAAATGCTCCAGGGGCAGGTCGCCCACGTTGGACGCGTGGGTCGCGAGCCATTGGCGCATCGACGCTTCGGCGCTGATGATGACGGGTACGTTATCCCAGAGGGTGTCGTCCAGGTCGAAGGTGATCAGCTTGATACTCATGAGTCGCCGTCCTTGATGCGTTTGGCCCGTGGATGGGCGCTGTCGTAGACCGTTGCCAGGTGCTGGAAATCCAGGTGGGTGTAGATCTGCGTGGTTTTGATGTCGGAGTGGCCGAGCAGTTCCTGCACGGCGCGCAGGTCCTGGGACGACTCGAGCATATGGCTGGCAAAGGAATGCCGCAGCATATGCGGGTGCAGGTTCTGCCCCAGTTCGCGTTCGCCGGCGGCCTTGACTCGCACCTGGATGGCCCGGGGCCCCAGGCGTCGGCCTTGTTGGCTGATAAACACGGCGTCGTCTGCGGGGTTGGCCAGGGCGCGCAGGGGTAGCCAGAGCTGCAAGGCCTCCCGGGCCTTGCGGCCCACTGGCAGCACGCGGGTCTTGCTGCCTTTGCCAAGCACCTGAACCAGGCCGTCCGCCAGGTCCAACTGGTCGAGATTCAGGCTGGTCAGTTCGGACAGGCGCAGGCCCGAGGAGTAGAACAGTTCGAGGATGGCCTGGTCGCGATGGGCCAGGAAGTCGTCCTCTACCGCGCCGTCGAGCAGTTGCAGGGTGCGATCGGTATCGAGGGTCTTGGGCAGGCGCCGCTCACCTTTGGGCGGCGACAGGCCGTTGGCCGGGTCGTGGTCGCACAGGCCTTCACGGTTCAGGTAGTGATAGAGCCCGCGCACCGCCGACAGCAGGCGCGACAGGCTGCGCGAAGACTGGCCGGCCTGGTGCAGGCGAGCGATGAGGCTGCGCAGGCTCTGGATATCCAGAGCCTTCCAACTGGTGATTCGCTGTTTTTCGCAGTAGGCCAGGACCTTGTTCAAGTCCCGCCGGTACGCGTCGAGGGTGTGGGGCGACACTTGGCGCTCGTTGCGCAGGTGTGCGCAATAAGCATCCAGTTGCCGTTCCATGGCTAGCGCACCGCGCGCAGAGCAGTGGTGAAGCGCGGCAGTACGCGGCCCAGCACCTCGGCGATGTAGGTCAGGAACAGCGTGCCTACCGAGCTTTTGTAGTGCGCAGGGTCCCGGCTGGCGATGGCCAGCACGCCATGCAGGCCTTGATGGCTGAGGGCGACTACGGCGGTGGAGCCGATCTGTTTGCGCTGTTCGACACCAAACAGGAAATCCAGCTCATGCTCGCGCAGGGTGCCACTGATGGTCTTGCCCTCGGACAGCAGGCCGCCGATGGCGGTCTGTGCCTCACCGCCGCTGACCCAGCGGCCCACCGGCATCGGGTTGTCGCTGAACAGGATCAGGCTGACAAAGGGCACCTGAAAGTCCTGACGCAGGCTGTCCTCCACGGCGATCACGGTTTCTTCCAGGCTGGTGGCATCCATCAGCGTCAGAATCAGGCGGCGGGTCTTGTCGAAAAGACGGTCGTTGTCGCGGGCCACGTCCATCAACTGTGAGAGTCGATGGCGCATCTCGATATTGCGCTCGCGCAGGATCTTCATTTGCCGCTCCACCAGCGACACAGTATCGCCCCGCTGATGGGGAATGCGCAGGGCCGGCAACAGTTCTTCGTGTTCGACGAAGAAGTCCGGATGAGCCTCAAGGTATGCCGCTACGGCAGCGGCCTCCAGACTTTCGCTCGGGGATGCTTGGGCGGGTACTTGAGGCTTATCGGTCATTGGCTTGACTCACTCATAGACGGACCTGTCCTTCGTAGACGCGCGAGGCCGGGCCGGTCATTTTGACCGGGTGGCCAGGGCCTGCCCATTCGATGGACAAGCGTCCGCCGGGCAGGTCGATCAGCAGGGGCGAATCCATCCAGCCCTGGCTGATCGCGGCCACGGCAGCGGCGCAGGCGCCGGTGCCGCAGGCCTGGGTTTCACCGGCGCCACGTTCCCACACGCGCAGTTGCGCGCGGGAGCGGTCGATCACCTGCAGGAAGCCCACATTGACCCGGGCGGGAAAGCGCGGGTGATGTTCGATCTTCGGCCCCAGCTCATGTACTGGCGCGTTATTGATGTCGTTGACCCGCAGTACGGCATGGGGGTTGCCCATGGACACGGCGGCGATGTCGACGGTCTTGCCTTCCACGTCCAGGGGATAGCTGACCGCTTGCTCGGTGGCCTGGAACGGAATGTCCGCCGGCACCAGGCGCGGCGCGCCCATGTCGACGCTGATCTGGCCATCGCTGCGGATGTCCAGTTCGATTACGCCGCTCTTGGTCTCGACACGGATCTGCCGCTTGGCGGTCAGGCGTTTGTCCAGCACGAAACGCGCAAAGCAGCGCGCACCGTTGCCGCACTGTTCCACTTCGGAGCCGTCGGAGTTGAAGATCCGGTAACGGAAATCCACCTCCGGGTTGCTCGGCGCCTCGACGATCAGCAACTGGTCGAAACCAATGCCGGTGTGACGGTCGCCCCACTGTTTGGCGTGCTTGGGCAGGATATGCGCGTGCTGGCTGACCAGGTCGAGGACCATGAAGTCATTGCCCAGCCCGTGCATCTTGGTAAAACGCAGCAGCATGGCTTACTCCGGCAGCAGGCTTTCGCCAGCATACAACTCGGCTACCGTCTCGCGGCGACGCACTTCGAACGCTTGATCACCGTCCACCAGCACCTCGGCGGTACGTCCGCGGGTGTTGTAGTTGGAACTCATGACAAACCCGTAGGCACCGGCCGAATGCACGGCCAGCAGGTCGCCTTCCTCCAGGGCCAGCTGACGATCCTTGGCCAGGAAGTCACCGGTCTCGCAGATGGGGCCGACGATGTCATAGGCGCGTGCTTCGCTGTCGCGAGGCGCCACCGCGGTGACATTCATCCAGGCCTGGTACAGCGCCGGGCGGATCAGGTCGTTCATCGCCGCGTCGACGATGGCGAAATCCTTATGCTCGGTATGCTTGAGATACTCGACCTGGGTCAGCAGTACGCCGGCGTTGGCAACGATGTAGCGCCCTGGTTCGAACAGCAGCGCCAGGTCGCGACCTTCGATGCGCTCGCGCACGGCCTTGATGTAATCGGCGACCAATGGCGGCTCTTCATCGCTGTAACGCACGCCCACACCGCCACCGAGGTCGATGTGGTGCAGGTAGATGCCGCATTCGCCGAGGCGATCGATCAGCGCCAGCAGGCGGTCGAGTGCATCCAGGAACGGAGCCAGGCTGGTCAGTTGCGAACCGATATGGCAGTCGACGCCCAGCACTTCCAGGTTCGGCAGTTGGGCCGCGCGGATGTAGACGTCTTCGGCGTCGGCAATGGCGATGCCGAACTTGTTCTCTTTGAGGCCGGTGGAAATGTACGGGTGGGTGCCCGCGTCGACGTCCGGGTTGACGCGCAGGGAAATCGGCGCGCGAACGCCCATTTCGGCGGCCACGACCTGCAGGCGTTCCAGCTCGTCGGTGGATTCGATGTTGAAGCAGTGCACGCCCACTTCGAGGGCGCGGCGCATGTCTTCGCGGCTCTTGCCGACACCGGAGAACACGATCCGGTCAGCCTTGCCGCCCGCTGCCAGTACGCGCTCCAGTTCGCCACGGGAGACGATGTCGAAACCGGCACCGAGACGGGCCAGGACATTCAGTACACCGAGGTTGGAGTTGGCCTTGACCGCATAGCACACCAGGCTCGGGGTGCCTTCCAGTGCATCGGCATAGCTGCGGTACTGGGCTTCGATGTGCGCACGGGAGTACACGTAGGTCGGGGTGCCAAAGCGCTGGGCAATCGCGGACAACGCCACGCCTTCCGCGAACAGCTCGCCGTCCCGGTAGTTAAAAGCGTCCATGGGGATCCCTTATTCGTAGGTGTCGTGCTTATGCGCTTTGGCTGGCTTTTGCGACGATTGGGCCTGCTCATTCGGGTCTTTGCTGTCATCCGGCAGGTACAGCGGGCCTTTCTGGCCGCAGGCAGTCACAAGGCAAGCGACCGCGAGGAGCGCAGCAAGGGAAGAGATCAGGCGCTTCATGGCGAAATCCTTGAATATGCATTAATTGCGCCCGAGTATACCGACCACCCGCCAGCTTGCCTATGCGCCGGAATACCCGTCCGGCGGGGCTTTGCCGAGAGAGTAGGGATGCGGGCTACGCTGACTGAGGATATTTCATACCGTCGTTGGCGATGAACTCGGTATCCTTTGCAATCGGCGGGGCGCGTCCGTATCGTGCGGCGCTTGAGCAAAACCAGACATTTTCGAGGTTGCCACAATGAGTTTGACCGAAGCCCGTTTTCACGACCTGGTGGATTCGACCCAGCAGGCGCTGGAAGATATTTTCGACGACAGCGGCCTGGATGTGGATCTGGAAAACTCGGCGGGCGTGCTGACCGTGAAGTTTGAAAACGGCACCCAGCTGATCTTCAGTCGCCAGGAACCTCTGCGCCAGTTGTGGCTGGCTGCGCGTACGGGTGGTTTCCACTTCGATTACGACGAAGAAGAAAATCGCTGGGCGCACGACACCACCGAGGAACTGCTGAGCGAAATGCTTGCTCGCCTGACCAAGGAACAGTCCGGCGCTGACCTGGATTTCGACGAGATCTGACCGTGACCCAGCCTTCACCCGCCCGTCCGCCCAAGCCGCTGTTCAGTAATGTCAGCCCGGCGGTACCGTCACCTTGTATCAGTTTGTGTCGCCTGGATGAGCAGAAAGTCTGCCTCGGTTGCTTTCGCCACGTCGAAGACATCCGTGAATGGCGCTCTGCCGACGATGCCCGGCGGCGTGTGATCTGCGCCGAGGCCGAGCAGCGCAGGGCGCGCGCCTGAGGTCGTCTTGTTTATTTGTGACGCTGTGGTAGTGTCCGGGTACGCCTCAACTCATCGAGGCCCGTAAGAACCCCGCCTTTTCCTGGCGGGGTTTTGCTTTTTTGTGCAGAAAAAAGGAGTCTGCCTGAATCATGACCACCGCACCGTCCATCATTCTCACCCGTCTTGACGTGCAGCGTCTGGAGCAACTGATCGACCGCCTGGGCGACGACTCTCCCGGTGTCGAGGCATTGCAAGCCGAACTCGACCGCGCCGAAGACGTGGTTGGTCACGATGAAGTGCCTGCGGGAGTCGTCACCATGAACTCCAGCGTGCATTGCCGCGAGCAGGGCAGCGGAAAGGATTATCACCTGACCCTGGTTTACCCGAAGCATGCGAACGCAGACGAGGGCAAGATCTCGATCCTCGCCCCGGTGGGCAGCGCGTTGCTGGGCCTGCAAGTGGGCCAGCACATCGACTGGCCTGCACCGGGCGGCAAGACCCTCAAGCTGGAATTGCTCAGTGTCGAAGGTCAGCCCAAGGATGGCGGCGCCTTCCCGCTCTAGATCTGGCGCAAGGCTTCGTTGAGCGACAGCTCCAGTTCGGCCTTGTAGCGCAGGTACAGGTTGCTCGGGCTTTGCACATCACCGAGCAGGCCTGACAGGTCCAGGTCGGTGATGTAGCAGCGGTAGCGCTCGGTCTCGCGGCGCTGCCCGACGATCTCCTGGGCGACTACGGCAAACAGCTGGTCGCCAAACTCCAACTCGGAAAACTCCCGCTGATTGCAGTACAGCGTGATCCCCACTTGGCCCGGCACGGCCTTGCCGATAATCGCCTGCACATCATAAAAGGGTTTATTGGCCGGGTTCTGCGGTGCGGGCCGAGGCTCGATACCGCGCGCACGGGTGCTGCCCGATGGCAGCAGTTGGTAATACAGCGTCTGCACCGCACTCAGTGGTTCCTGCGGGTCCATCGGCGACAGCGCGTCCCGGCGATAGATGATCGATTGCAGAAAACGCTGCAACGGCGCCAGCAGGCTCTGTTCATCATGAAATGGCAAGCGTTGTTGCCAGAGCGCGTTGAACTCATCCAGCACGTACAACTCGGCAAACCCTTCATTCACCCGGTAGAACACCTGCACGCAATCGGCCAGGCCCATGGGCAACAGCAGCGCCAGGTCGTGGTCTTCCAGGGCCATGGCGTCCAGGTGCAGCGGGCTGTAACTGGCCAGTTCTTCGCTCAGATAAGCGATCAGCGCGTCCTGGGTCGGCAGTGATACGTGGTTGGCCTGGCCGGGCATCAATTCCATCACGTGATAGTGCTGTTGTACTTGCAGCAAATAACGGTGATTGGATTGACCGAGCAACAGGTTTTGCGCGGTATCGAAGATTTCCTCCACGCGCTGGGCAATGAACTGCGCACGGTTGTGACAGAAGCAACGCACTCGCAAGCGGGGCAAGTGATCCGACGGCAGCTGATTGAGATAATCACGCAGGCAGTCGAGCAAGGCGTGGGGGCCGTCGTAGCGGCTGACCATCACCTCGTTCCAACTGTTGATCGTGACCTGGTCCAGGGTCAGCACCAGGTTGTCGCGTACCCCGGCGTAGCTCAAGGAGTCGGTGCGCTCGGTAGTCATCAGGATGTTCAGGTCACGATGATGCTTGAGCGGGTCGACGCCGACATTGATCAGCAGCAGCACTTCTTCGGGCACCGCCGAGCGCAGCAGGCGTTCTTCATCGACGCTGGCCAGGGGCAGGGCGATAGTCTGTTGCAGGCTGCCCAGCAGGTTGAACAGCTCGAATTCGGTCATGTCGCTGACGCCCGGGTGCAGGGCCAGACGGGTGCTGCTGTCGATCACGCCGTTGCGATGGCACCAGGTGAGCATTTCCAGCAGGTCACGGCTGCGTTTGATCGGGGCGAAGTGCTCCCACTCCAGCGCGGTGAGGTTGCCGTTGTACAGGCCCCAATGGTGCTGGCCCGGCTCTTTGCGATTGGGCGACTGCACCAGGGTCAGGGTGTCTTCGGCCAGGTCCGGGGCGATGCCCGGGTTGATGAACTCGACCTTGCCGGCCTTGCGCTCGAACGCGGCGTACAAGCGGCGGCCTAGTACATTGAGGTCGCGCTTGTTGATCAGGCTGACGGTCTGTTCGGTGCGGGCGAACTGGGTAAGAAAGCGGTAGCTGTAGTTCAGCTCGTTGACCAGCGCGCGACGCTCGGAAGCGACCTGGCGCACTTTCCACTGGCTGCGGCTGTCGAGCAGCGTCAGCTGGCGCTGGTCCCAGCCCCATTCGTGGGCCAGTCGCTCCAGTAACAAGCGCTGCCAACTGGTGGTGCGTTGGCCGGCGCTGAGCTTGCGGTTGACCTTCAGGTACAGGCTGCGTCGCACCAGTTCCAGGCGTTCGGGCTCGTTGCGCGCCTTGAGGTATTCCTCGATGCGCCGGTAGACCACGATGTACGGGTCCAGCTCATCGAGGTCCATCTGGTTGGCGAACACCGCGCGCTTGAAGCGCAGGCTCAGGCACTGCACGTTCGGGTGTTCGCTGGCGTAGACCTCGGTCAGCAGCAGCTTGAGCACCGATTTGTAGGGCGACTCGATGCCCTTGAACAGCTGCCAGAGCCCGGCGCCGATGAATTCGCCCGGCGGGATGTGCGCCAGGTGGCCCAGGTCGAGGGTTTCGTCGGCGCGGATGAAGCGCTTGGAGATCAGCGTGTGGGTGAATTCGGCGTAGCGGGTTTCTTCATACACCGGCACCAGCCACCAGATCGGCGTGCGTCCGGCCAGCCAGATAGCGGTGCGGTAGAACTCGTCCAGCAGCAAGTAATGCTGGGTGGTGCCGCAGTCATCGGAGCTCAGCTGCGTGTCGCGCTCGCCGAGGACGAAACGCGTCGGCTCGATCAAAAAGAAATGCGCCTCGGCGCCCATGGTCAGGGCCCAGGTTTCCAGCAACTGGCATTTTTTGCGCAGCTCGGCCAGTTCACCCTCGCTCAGGTCCGGGGCATGGCACACCCAGACGTCCATGTCGCTTTGATCAGCCTGGGCCAAGGTGCCCAGGCTGCCCATCAGGAACAGGCCGTGAATGGGCCGGGGCGGGTTGCCGTGACGCGGCTTGTAGGAGAACGAGCGGGTCAGGCGTTGCGCTTCGGCCAGGGCCTGGGCTTCGGGTTCGAAATTCGACAGGCCTGCCGGCGTACTGCCCGACACGTAGCCGGGCAGCAGCGGGTGGTTGACGTGGAAGAACAGCGGCAGCAGGTTCAGCACGCTTTGCTGTCGCGGTGTCAGCCCCTCGACGGCACGGGCCATGCGCCCTTCGTTGAGGGCCATGAAGCGTGCGCGCAACTGGGCCAGCACCTTGCGGTCGATGCCTTCGTCCAGGTCGGGGCGGATTTCATGGGAGCGGGTCATGTGGAACTCGGGGCACGCAGGGCCCGACATGGGCAGCCGTGTAGGAGTTTACAGTCAGAAGCGTAGGAGGTTTAGAGGGAAATGGTTTTTGGCGTCAGAATTTTGTGTCTGGCACGGCAACGCCCCCGGAGTCCGCATCACGCGGGCTCCATGGGCGGTATCCGGTGTCAGGCGGCTTCTTTTTTGGCTTTGCTCAGAATCGTCAGCAAACCTTGGGCGTGTTCGGCAGCGTCACGGCCGAGGCTGGTCAGATAACCGCCGTCGGGCTGGGTGGTCAGTTCTTTTTCAAAGAGGCGCTTGGCTGCGGAGATGGCCGTGGGGGCGGCAGTTTTATGGACTTTCAAGCCTTCCTGGGAGCTGTCCAGGTTGAAGAGTGCAAGGATTTCCAGTTCGGCAACCAACTCAGGGGTATACGACATAAGGACTCCAGACTTTCTAAGATTTATTAGAGGCTAGCAGGCCATAAGGTGAACGCACTTTGCCGAACTGTCCAGTGGGTTGCTGTGGGTCGGGATTATGGGTTTTCCGGCGGCAGCTCGGGCAGCGCCCGCAATGCTGTTTCATACCATTCGGTATCGAATGCACGGTCCTCTCCCAGCATCTTGTCGATTTCCACGGCCAGCACATGGGCCATGAGATTCAGGATGTCGTCGCGTTCATAGCCGACCAGCGTCAACTTGTTGAAGGTGGCCTTGGCGGCGGGCGGGTTGTCGCTTTCGATCTGATTCTCGATGGCCTGGATCAGGGTGGTCTCGGCGAATTCTTCTTCGTCGTTGTCGATATCGGTTGGCTCGCTCATGGCAGGCTCCTCAAGGAAAGGCCGCCAGTCTACGCCCATTCAGGCGGGTGATGCTGCTGGTCAGGTGGGCGCTTCGGATCTATAACTCTTGCAGCCAACCCCTACCCGGCCTGGAGGCACCTGCAATGCTCAAGCTCTACGGATTCTCGGTCAGCAACTACTACAACATGGTCAAACTGGCGCTGCTGGAGAAAGGGCTGCCTTTCGAAGAAGTGCCCTTTTATGCTGGCCAGACCCCGGAAGTACTGGCAGTCAGCCCGCGAGGCAAGGTGCCGGTGCTGGGCGTCAAACAGGGTTTCATCAACGAAACCAGCGTGATTCTGGAATACCTCGAGCAAACCCAGGAAGGGCCTTCCCTGTTACCGGCTGAGCCGTTTCAGCGTGCCCAAGTACTGGCGCTGTGCCGGGAGATCGAGTTGTACATAGAGTTACCTGCCCGCGCCTGTTTTGCCGAAGCGTTTTTTGGCATGCCGGTACCCGAGGCGATCAAGGAGAAATCCAGGGCCGAGTTGTTGCTGGGGGTCGCTTCGTTGGGGCGGCACGGCAAGTTCGCGCCCTATGTGGCAGGCGAAAGCCTCACCATTGCCGATCTGTATTTCATGTACAGCGTGAACCTTGCCTGTGGGGTCGGCGAGAAACTGTTTGGTCTGGACCTGTTGGCTGAACTGCCGGCGGCCAAGGCGTTGCTGGAACGGTTGCATGCAATGCCCAACGCGCAGAAGGTGGCAGCGGACAGGGAGGCGGCGATGCCAGCATTTATGGCGATGATTGCGGCGAAGAAGTAGATTCTCGGCGCCTGGGGGACAGCTATCGCGGGCAAGCCCGGCTCCCACCTTTGACCGAGTTGTCTGGAAGTACTCGGTATCCTGTGGGAGCTGGCTTGCCTGCGATGCTTTTAGCGGCTGGCGAGCAGGGCCTGGCCGCGTGCTACGGCGGCCTTGACCTGCGCCGGTGCGGTACCGCCCACATGGTTGCGGGCATTGACCGAGCCTTCCAGGGTCAGCACGGCAAACACGTCCTGCTCGATCTGGTCACTGAATTGACGCAGTTCTTCCAGGCTCATTTCCGCCAAGTCCTTGCCGGTGTCTACGCCATATTTCACCGCGTGACCGACGATTTCGTGGCAATCACGGAATGGCAGGCCACGGCGCACCAGGTAGTCCGCCAGGTCAGTGGCGGTGGAAAACCCGCGCAGCGCCGCTTCGCGCATGATCGCGTGCTTGGGCTTGATCGCCGGGATCATGTCGGCAAACGCGCGCAGCGAGTCGCGCAATGTGTCGGCGGCGTCGAACAGCGGTTCCTTGTCTTCCTGGTTGTCTTTGTTGTAAGCCAGGGGTTGGCCTTTCATCAGGGTCAGCAGGCCCATCAAGGCGCCGAACACGCGACCGCTCTTGCCCCGTACCAGTTCGGGCACGTCAGGGTTTTTCTTTTGCGGCATGATCGAGCTGCCGGTGCAGAAGCGGTCCGGCAGGTCGATGAACTGGAACTGCGCGCTGGTCCACAGCACCAGCTCTTCGGAGAAGCGCGACAGGTGCATCATCGCGATGCTGGCCGCGGCGCAGAATTCTATGGCGAAGTCACGGTCCGAGACGCCGTCCAGGGAGTTGCCGCCCACGGCGTCGAAGCCCAGCAGTTGTGCGGTGTATTCGCGGTCGATCGGGTAAGTGGTGCCGGCCAGTGCGGCGCTGCCCAGCGGCATGCGGTTGGCGCGCTTGCGGCAATCCACCAGGCGCTCGTAGTCACGGCTGAGCATTTCGAACCAGGCCAGCAAGTGGTGGCCGAAGGTCACGGGTTGCGCGGTCTGCAAGTGGGTGAAGCCGGGCATGATGGTGTCCGACTCACGCTCGGCCTGCTCCAGCAGGCCTTTTTGCAGGCGGGTGATTTCGCCCAGGATCAGGTCGATTTCGTCACGCAGCCACAGACGGATATCGGTGGCCACCTGGTCGTTACGGCTGCGGCCGGTGTGCAGTTTCTTGCCGGTCACACCGATACGGTCGGTGAGGCGGGCCTCGATGTTCATGTGCACGTCTTCCAGGTCGACACGCCAGTCGAACGTGCCGGCTTCGATCTCGCCCTGAATGGTTTTCAGGCCGTCGATGATGCTGTCGCGCTCGGCGTCGGACAACACGCCGACCTTGGCCAGCATCGTCGCGTGGGCGATGGAGCCCATGATGTCGTGGCGGTACAGGCGTTGGTCGAAGGTGACGGAGGCGGTGAAGCGGGCGACGAAGGCGTCGACGGGTTCACTGAAGCGGCCGCCCCAGGACTGGTTGGTCTTGTCGGTGCTCATGGATTCGCTCGTGATCTGCTTATTAAGGAGGCGTGAAAGTGTGGCGGCGATCATAACAGGGTTGCCCGGGCGCGCGGTGCTGCGGGTCGTCGGCATTTTTATTTGCGCAAAGGATGGCGAAGTGCCTTGCCGCCGATCGCATCCGGGACGAGACTGGAGACAGGCCTTATTGAAACGATATTTGACGATTGAGCAATATCGTCTCAGTGAGCGTCTACAGTTGGACTGATAGTGTGTGAATGCACCAAAGTCGGGTGATGCGGTCAGAGCCCAGACTATCCATTAAAAAAGGGGGGTATTCGGATTGTGTATCAGCAAACCCTACGACAACGCGCGAAGGCTGCGGGTCTTGGGCGTTATTGAACAGGTCCGGGTAAATATGGGTGCCACTCTCGGGGCACTTTTTGCCGCTCGCGCTAGTCTTAGCGTGGATCGCTGTGACGTAAGTCACCGCACCTGTCTACGCTACCCTTGTGCGAGACTCACGCAGGAATCCAGCGCAATATGAATGTCCTGATCGTTGATGACGAACCCCAAGCCCGCGAGCGACTGAGCCGTCTGGTCAGTGAACTCGAGGGTTATACAGTCCTTGAACCGAGCGCCACCAACGGCGAAGAGGCGTTGACGCTGATCGACAGCCTCAAGCCGGACGTGGTGTTGCTCGACATCCGCATGCCGGGCCTCGATGGCCTGCAAGTCGCTGCTCGCCTGAGTGAGCGAGAGTCGCCGCCCGCCGTGCTGTTTTGCGCAGCCAGCGAAGAGTTCTCGACAGAGACGCTGGAAGCCAGTGGTGTGAGCTTCCTCACCAAGCCGGTGGCTGGCGATGCGTTGCTCAAGGCCTTGAAAAAAGCCGAGCGCCCGACCCGGGTCCAGCTCGCCGCCCTGACTCAACCCGCTGCCCAAAGTGGCAACGGACCGCGCAGCCATATCAGCGCACGCACGCGCAAAGGCATTGAGCTGATCCCCTTGGGCCAAGTGGTTTATTTCATTGCCGATCACAAGTACGTCACTCTGCGCCATGAGGCGGGTGAGGTGCTGCTCGACGAGCCGCTCAAGGCCCTTGAAGACGAGTTCGGCGACCGTTTCGTGCGTATTCACCGCAATGCACTGGTGGCTCGCGAGCGTATCGAGCGCCTGCAACGCACGCCGTTGGGGCATTTTCAGTTGTTCCTGAAAGGCCTTAACGGTGATGCGCTGATCGTCAGCCGACGGCATGTCGCCGGTGTGCGCAAAATGATGCAGCAGCTTTAGCCCAAGGGCTGTGGCGGCGCCTGTATTTCCTATCCCGGTGCGACGTGGCCAGGGAGGCCCCGCACTTGCTGATTCAAATCAAAGCGTGTTTGCCTGAGCTGTTATTATCCGCCGTATCTATTCAGTACGGATCGATCCATGTCCTCTCGCGAAATCCGCATTGCCACCCGTAAAAGCGCCCTGGCCTTATGGCAGGCCGAATACGTCAAAGCCCGCCTGGAGCAGGCTCACCCGGGGCTCAAGGTGTCCCTGGTGCCCATGGTCAGTCGTGGCGACAAGCTGCTGGACTCGCCGCTCTCGAAGATCGGCGGCAAAGGGTTGTTCGTCAAGGAGCTGGAAACCGCCCTGTTGGAAAACGAAGCGGATATCGCCGTGCATTCGATGAAAGATGTGCCCATGGACTTCCCTGAAGGCCTGGGCCTGTTTTGCATCTGCGAGCGTGAAGATCCGCGTGATGCCTTTGTTTCCAACAGCCATGGGTCCCTGGATGACTTGCCGCCGGGCAGTATCGTTGGCACGTCGAGCCTGCGCCGCCAGGCACAGCTGCTGACCCGTCGCCCGGACCTGCAGATCCGCTTCCTGCGTGGCAACGTCAACACCCGTCTGGCCAAGCTGGATGCCGGCGAGTACGACGCGATCATTCTGGCTGCGGCCGGCCTGATTCGCCTGGGTTTTGCAGACCGCATCACCTCGGCCATCAGTGTCGAAGACAGCCTGCCTGCCGGTGGGCAGGGCGCAGTCGGCATCGAATGCCGCACCGCCGACACCGAGATCCACGCCTTGCTCAAACCCCTTGATCACCATGACACCGAAGTGCGTGTCACCGCCGAGCGTGCGTTGAACAAGCACCTTAACGGTGGTTGCCAGGTGCCGATTGCCTGTTACGCGGTGCTTGAGGGAGACAATCTCTGGTTGCGCGGCCTCGTGGGAGACCCTGAGGGTGGTACGTTGCTGACCGCTGAAATCCGTGGCCCGCAGCGTAATGCCACGGCCCTGGGAGTTCAGGTTGCCGAAGCGTTGCTGGCAAAAGGCGCCGGCGCCATTCTGCAAAAAGTGTATGGCGAGGCCGGTCCGCAGTGAGCCAATGGCGCGTGCTGCTGACGCGGCCAGCCGAGGAGTCGATTGCCCTGGCGGCGTCGTTGTCCGACGCCGGTATTTTCAGCAGCAGCCTGCCCCTGTTGGAGACAGAACCTCTACCGGTCACGCCGGAGCAACAGGCGATATTCAGCGATCTGGGGCGTTACTGCGCTGTGATCGTGGTCAGCAAGCCCGCTGCGCGTCTGGCCGTGCGCCGGTTGGACCGCGTCTGGTCGGGGCTGCCGTGGTTCAGCGTCGGTGCCGCCACTGGCCAAGTATTGGCCGAGCAGGGGCTCGATGTTCACTATCCCCAGACTGGCGACGACAGCGAGGCTTTGCTTGAATTGCCGGCGTTGCGCGAGGCTGTCGTACGGCCTGGCGCGCGGGTGTTGATCCTGCGCGGCGAGGGTGGCCGCGAGTTGCTGGCGGAGCGTTTGCGCGACAGAGGTGCTAGTGTCGACTACCTGGAGTTGTACCGGCGCTTTTTGCCGGCCTACGCCTTTGGCGTGCTGACGCAGCGCATCCAGTTGGAACGCTTGAACGGCCTGGTGGTCAGCAGTGGGCAGGGTTTCTTGCACTTGCAGGCCCTGGCGGGTTCTGATTGGCCACAGGTGGCGCAACTGCCGCTGTTCGTGCCCAGCCCGCGAGTCTTCGAGATGGCGCGGGCTGCCGGCGCCGAAAAAGTTGTGGATTGTCGTGGTGCGAGTGCCGCGGCGTTGTTAGTGGCGCTGCGGAGTCATACCGCGCCCACTCTCTGATACGCAAAGGACGGATACGTGAGCGAAACAGCCTTGCCTAAAGATGAAGCTCAGCCGGCGCTCGAAGTGCCGGTCGAGACACCGGTCACTGCGCCACGCCGTGGCAATGGCCTGGCAATCGTTGCCCTGTTGCTCGGCGCTGCCGGCGTTGCTGCCGGCGGATGGGGGCTCTGGCAGGTCCGTGCCCTGCAAGCGAACAGCCAGCAGCAGTCGGGCCAGGTGCAGACCCTGGACGATCAGGCCCAGACCCTGAAGCAAAGCCAGTTGCAACTGGCGGCCCGCCTGGCGCAACTGCCGGGTGCGGATGAGCTGGAAGAGCGCCGCCGTCTGGTCGCCCAGTTGCAGGGTGATCAGCAGCGCCTGAGCCAGCGCCTGGAGACCGTTCTCGGCGCCAGTCGCCAGGACTGGCGACTGGCCGAAGCCGAACACCTGATCCGCCTGGCGAGCCTGCGTTTGTCTGCCCTGCAAGACATCAACAGTGCCCAGGCGCTGGTGCAGGGCGCCGATGAGATCCTTCGTGAGCAGAGCGATCCGGGTGCATACGCTGCCCGCGAGCAATTGGCCAAGAGCCTGGTGGCGTTGCGCAGCACCGAGCAGCCGGACCGTACCGGGTTGTACCTGCAATTGGCGGCGCTGCGTGATCAGGTCGTGCAACTGGCGGCCATTGCACCGGAGTATCAATTGACTGAACCGGCTTCAGAGGGCCGGCCAACCACCGATACGGAAAACCGCTGGAGCCAGTGGTGGGAACAGATTTCCCGCTACTTCCGCATCGACTTCAACCCGGATGACAACATTCGCCCGCTGCTGGCAGGTCAAGGTCTGAATCAGGTACGCCTGGCCCTGAGCCTTGCGCTTGAGCAGGCGCAATGGGCCGCGCTCAATGGCGAGACAGCGGTATACAGCCGCTCGCTGGGTGAGGCACGCAGTGTCTTGCAGGACAACTTCAACCAGGACAACCCGCAAAGCAAGGCGATGCTGGCACGGATCGCCGAGCTTGAGCCCAAGGCTGTCTCGGTGGTGACGCCGGACCTGGCCGCGAGTCTTGCCGCCGTGCAGGCTTACCTTGACCGTCGTCATCTGTCCGCCAGTGAAGCCAAGGCGGCAGCAGGCGCGCCGGCGACTCAGGAGTAGAGCCGATGAAGCGTTTCTATGTGATCCTGGTCCTGGCCATTGCAATCGCCCTGGCCCTGGCGGTGGGTATTTCGAAACACACCGGCTACGTGCTGATTACCTATCCCCACGTACTGCATTACGAGTCGAGCCTGTGGGCTTCGCTGGTGGCGGTATTCGTGGTCGGGCTGGCGGTTTATCTGCTGCGTGTCCTGCTGGGCCTGGTGACCACCTCCGGTGGCGTGGTCAACCCCTGGTCGCGGCGTAACCGCAGCCGCCGCGTACAGATCGCGATCGAGCAAGGCCAGATGGACCTCGCCGAAGGGCGTTGGGCCAGCGCCGAACGCCACCTGCATCGCGCCGCAGAGGCCGAGCGTCAACCGTTGCTCTACTACCTCGGCGCCGCGCGCGCCGCCAACGAGCAGGGGCGGTATGAAGAGTCCGACGGCTTGCTGGAGCGGGCGCTGGAGCGTCAGCCCCAGGCAGAGCTGGCGGTTGCGTTGAGCCATGCGCAATTGCAACTGGACCGTGGCGACACGGATGGTGCCTTGACCACCCTGTCGGCCATGCACGAACGCCATCCTCATAATGCCCAGGTGTTACGCCAGTTGCAGCGCTTGCACCAGCAGCGGGGTGACTGGTCGTCGGTGATCCGGCTGATGCCGGAGCTGCGCAAGGACAAGGTCTTGCCGGCGTCCGAACTGGCTGAGCTCGAGCGCCGTGCCTGGGGTGAAAACCTCACATTGGCAGCCCAGCGCGAAGAGCAGGGCGAGGCGGGTTTGCAGTCCCTGGAGCGGGCCTGGCAGCAACTGACCTCGGCCCAGCGTCAAGAGCCGCAATTGGTGCTGGCCTACGCCGAACAACTGCGTCAGTTGGGCGCCGAAGCCAAGGCCGAGGAAGTGCTGCGCGGCGCTATCAAGCGCGGCTACGACAGCCATCTGATCCGGTTGTACGGTCTCTTGCGTGGCAGTGATTCAGCCAAGCAATTGAAGTTCGCCGAAGGCTGGCTGAAAGATCATCCGGGCGACGCCAGCTTGCTGCTGACCCTGGGCCGTTTGTGCCTGCAGAACAGTCTCTGGGGCAAAGCGCGGGATTACCTGGAAAGCAGCCTACAGGTGCAGCGCAACCCTGAAGCCTGCGCAGAGTTGGCGCGTTTGTTGGCCCAGATGGGGGACACCGAGCGTAGCAACCAGTTGTTCCAGGAGGGCCTGGGTCTGTTGGATAACCGCCTGCTGGCATCGCCCCTGCCCGTACCTGCCCGCGTCTGAAGTAGGAAGGTGTCGAGGGTTGGCTCAGATGATTCTGATCGTCAGCCCTCTTGATCGGCCTGAATGCCGGGCTTAATGGGGTTTGCAGTAAATTCCTACGAAGGCTCCCGTAAAGTCGTCCGCGTTCTGACGGGATATCCTGACGTTCTCGCGGAATAGTCTGGTCTGGTGCGTATTGAAAGCGGTCCGGCCTTTCCTCTACCGTAGCGACCTATCTTTCGCGGTGCGGATAAAGCATGTCTTTGGCCCCTTCACGCTCCTTGTTTTTCCTGGCGTTCCTGGCGGGTACGCTGACCTTGGGTGCCTCCTTCTACCTTGAGTTCGGTGCGTCGTTGCGGCCGTGCTTCCTGTGCCAATTGCAACGGGCTCTGTTGGCTGCCTTTACGCTGACCAATCTGGTCGCCGCACTTCATAACCCCAAGCGCTCCACCGCCTACCTTTACGGGCTGGCGAGTATGATGTGTGCGCTGTTCGGAGCGATTACCGCCGTGCGCCAGGTGCTGTTGCAAAACGCGGCAGCCGATCAGGCAGGGGATTGCTGGCCCAGCCTGCCTTACATGATTGAAAACCTGTCGTTGTGGCAAGCGCTGCAATTGACGGTCAAAGGCACCGTTGACTGCGTGGAAATCAATTGGACGCTGTTCGACCTGAGCCTGCCCGAATGGAGCCTGCTGTTCTTCGTGGCCATGCTGGTGCTGGGGGGGATGCAGTTTTCACGGCTGCTGCTCAGTCAACGATTGCCCCTGATGAGGCCCTGAATGCAGGGCGCGAGGTGTAGGAGGGGATTAAACACTTGTATGAACTTTCTCTCCTGCGTACCTTGAAGCCATAGTCATGCGGGCATAATCTGGCCCGCACGTGTTATCGAAACCGTTTGTCAGATGCGGCCTTGTCCGGCTGACGCTTTATCCTTGAAGTGTTGCGCAGGCATCGGCGGCAGCGCCCCTATAGGGAAGAGAGATCATCATGCTGGAAAGTTGTCAGAATGCTCAGGAACGCTGGGGTGGGGTGCACAAGCTGATCGACAGCTGGTTGAAGGCACGTCACGAACTGGTTCGGGCCTTTGATGCTCTCGGCGCCAAGCCCGAGGCACTGGCGGATAGCCGTGAGCCTTTAACGGATTTTTGCGGCGTGTTGGTGGACTACGTGTCAGCCGGCCATTTTGGTGTCTACGAGCAACTGACCAAAGAGGCCGAAGCCTTCGATGATCAGCGTGGTCTGGAGTTGGCCGAAACGATTTACCCGCGCATCGATGTGATTACCGAGAAACTGCTGGCCTTCAACGACCTGTGCGATGAAGGCAAGTGCGTCGCTGAAAAATTCAAAGAGCTGGGTGGTCTGCTTCACGAGCGTTTCGAGCTTGAAGACTGCCTGATCGAAGTGCTGCACAACGCGCACAAGGAAGAGTCCGCTACCCAGGCTTGATCCTCGATAGCGATATACAAAAAACGGTGCGCATGGCGCGCCGTTTTTTATTGCCTCAAGAACGCGTGCCGAGCAATTCGATCTCGAATATCAATGGCGTATAGGGTGGAATCAACTCGCCAGCGCCGTCGGCACCATAAGCCTGGGCCGATGGAATCACCAGGCGCCATTTCGCCCCCACCGGCATCTGCTGCAACGCACTGCTCCAGCCACTGATCACACTGTCCAGGCGAAACCATTGGGGTTGTGTGCTCTGGTCAAACACACTGCCATCGGGAAGACGCCCCACGTATTTCACCTGCACCTGATCGCTGGCCGCCGGCTTGTTGCCGGTGCCGGGTGTCAGTTCGGTGAGCAGAATTCCATCGGCCAATTCGCGCACGCCTTTCAGCGCTTTTTCTTTGGTGAGAAATTGTTGCTCGGCCGCGAGTGCCTTTTCACTTTGAGGGGCCTGCGCGTCTTGTTCATTTTGTGCTTCGTGACGGGCAAGAATCTGTTCGATGCGTGCGTTGTCCAGGGCCAATGGCTTGCCTTGATAGGCTTGCTTGAGGCCGTCGACCAGCGCCTGGATCTGCAGGTCGGGAACCTCCTGGCGCAGGCGCTCACCCAGGCTTGCGCCCAGGCTGTAGGCGAGGTCGTGCTGATCCTGGTCAGGGGTTTTGGGTGTTGATTGCTCGCCTGCATTGGCCATGGAAACAGCCAGGCCGAGCACGAGAAAAAGGTAACGCGACATGGGCATTCTCCCGCCGAAAGTGCGACGGATTATGCCAGCGTGAATGGGTAAAAAGTGCCGCAGATTTTCGTTATATCGATAAGAATTTTCGTACGGTGCAACGCAAGGCAAACGATACTGTCAACATGCCCTAGCGGCGGTAAGAGCAGAGGGCTAGTATGAGCCGCACCCACGTCAGCCAGGAGGTAAACCATGTCGGCCAAACAGAAGCCTGTTAATACCCCGTTGCACTTACTCCAACAACTTTCGGGCAGCCTGCTCGAACATCTGGAAAACGCGTGTTCCCAAGCCTTGGCCGATGCAGAAAAATTGCTCGCCAAACTGGAAAAACAACGCGGTAAAGCGCAAGAGAAGCTGCACAAGTCCCGCACCAAACTGCAAGACGCCGCCAGCGCCGGCAAAGCCAAGGCGCAAGCCAAAGCTAAAGACGCTGTCAAAGAACTTGAGGATCTGCTGGACGCCCTGAAGGGGCGCCAAGCCGAAACCCGCACCTACATTTCCCAACTCAAAAAAGATGCCCAGGAAAGCCTGAAACTGGCCCAGGGCGTTGGTCGTGTGAAGGAAGCTGCAGCCAAGGTACTGAGCGCTCGCGCACCGGCAAAAGCAGTGGCCGCCAGCGCAGCGAAAAAGCCAGCCGCTAAGCCAGCCGCCAAACCTGCTGCTGCAAAACCCGCTGCCAAGCCAGCCTCTAAAACCGCTGCTGCGAAACCCGCTGCCAAGCCAGCCGCCAAAACCGCTGCTGCGAAACCCGCTGCCAAGCCAGCCGCTAAAACCGCTGCTGCGAAACCCGCTGCCAAGCCAGTCGCTAAAACCGCTGCTGCAAAACCCGCTGCCAAGC
>NZ_JBSVVZ010000093.1:0-19382 GCF_054071875.1 Pseudomonas sp. SDO524_S393
GGCAGCATTGTTGGGGCGGCTTCGCCACCCAGCGCGGGGCAAGCCCGCTCACTACAAGTGCACAAACAAAAACGGCCTCCGCTAAGGGAGGCCGTTTTCAATGCAACCAAGTAGCCAAGTGCTTACTTGCGATCTTCCAGCTTGGTGATGTCACGCGACTCGTAGCCGGTGTACAGCTGGCGCGGGCGGCCGATCTTGTACGGGCTGGAGAGCATTTCTTTCCAGTGGGAGATCCAGCCCACGGTCCGCGCCAGGGCGAAGATCACGGTGAACATGCTGGTTGGAATGCCGATCGCCTTGAGGATGATCCCCGAGTAGAAGTCGACGTTCGGGTACAGCGAGCGCTCGATGAAGTACGGGTCGGTCAGGGCGATCTCTTCCAGGCGCATGGCCAGTTCGAGTTGCGGGTCGTTCTTGATGCCCAGTTCCTTCAACACTTCGTCGCAGGTCTGCTTCATGACGGTGGCGCGTGGGTCGCGGTTCTTGTAGACGCGGTGACCGAAGCCCATCAGCTTGAACGGATCGTTCTTGTCCTTGGCCTTGGCGATGAACTTGTCGATGTTCGAGACATCGCCGATTTCATCGAGCATGGTCAATACGGCTTCGTTCGCACCGCCGTGGGCTGGGCCCCACAGTGCGGCGATACCGGCGGCGATACAGGCGAACGGGTTGGCACCCGAAGAGCCCGCCAGGCGCACGGTGGAGGTGGAGGCGTTCTGTTCGTGGTCGGCGTGGAGGATGAAGATCCGGTCCATTGCCTTGGCCAGCACCGGGCTGATCGGTTTGATCTCGCACGGGGTGTTGAACATCATGTGCAGGAAGTTTTCCGCGTACGACAGGTCGTTGCGCGGGTACATCATGGGTTGGCCCATGGAGTACTTGTAAACCATTGCGGCCAGGGTCGGCATCTTGGCAACCAGGCGGACCGCGGAGATTTCGCGGTGCTGCGGGTTATTGATGTCGAGGGAGTCGTGATAGAAGGCCGACAGGGCGCCGACCACGCCGCACATGACGGCCATCGGGTGGGCGTCGCGACGGAAGCCGTTGAAGAAAGTCTTCAACTGCTCGTGAACCATGGTGTGGTTCTTCACGTTGCTGACAAACTTGGCTTTCTGCTCGGCGGTTGGCAATTCGCCATTCAGCAGCAGGTAGCAGGTTTCCAGGTAGTCCGATTTCTCGGCCAGTTGCTCGATCGGGTAGCCGCGATGCAGCAAAATGCCATTATCGCCATCGATATAGGTGATCTTCGACTCGCAAGAGGCGGTCGACATGAAGCCTGGGTCGAATGTGAAACGGCCCGTGGCCGTCAGGCCCCGTACGTCGATAACATCGGGACCAACGGTGCCGGTTAAAATGGGCAGCTCGACGGGGGCTGCGCCCTCGATGATCAACTGCGCTTTTTTGTCAGCCATGTGGCCTCCTATTTATGCTTCAAATCATCAGACAGACCCCCCACGCAGGGCCCGCACCACTATATTGATATAAATCCAGATGTCAATTTGCCTAAAGTCTTGCGCCAGAAGGCTTTAACCGTACTTTTTCCTCGAAATTGACTGCCATTTACGCCTTTTATCCCGCCAGCGCAATCCGCTATTAGGGTGAGGAGCGCGCGTTGTCATTAGTAACCTAACTGTCTATACTCGGCCACCGACCGCCAAGGGCTTTTGGGCTTGCTTTCATTGGGGGTCGCACTCCCTGGGTGGTGCTTACCTGACCAGTGCACTCCCCAACAACTTTGCCCTGATTGTTAGGGGCTCTTCAGTGTGAAAAAAAGCCGTGAATAGCCAACGACCTGTAAACCTAGACCTAAGGACCATCAAACTCCCCATCACCGGCGTTACGTCGTTCCTGCACCGTGTTTCCGGCATCATCCTGTTCCTCGGCCTGGGCATCATGCTTTATGCATTGAGCAAATCCCTGGGTTCGGCGGAAGGTTATGCCGAGGTGAAGGCATGCTTGACCAGCCCGCTGGCCAAGTTCGTAGCATGGGGCCTCCTGTCCGCTCTGCTCTATCACCTGGTAGCCGGCGTGCGCCATTTGATTATGGATGCGGGCATCGGTGAGACGCTGGAAGGCGGCCGCCGTGGCTCGAAAATCATCATCGCCATTTCCGTGGTGCTGATCGTTCTGGCAGGAGTTTGGATATGGTAACCAGCGTTACGAACCTTTCGCGTTCGGGCCTCTATGACTGGATGGCACAGCGTGTGTCTGCGGTCGTGCTCGCGGCTTATTTCATTTTCCTGATCGGATACCTCGTCGCAAACCCAGGCATCAGCTATGAGCAATGGCATGGCCTGTTTTCCCATAATGCGATGCGAATCTTCAGTCTGCTGGCCCTTGTAGCCCTGGGCGCTCACGCCTGGGTCGGCATGTGGACCATCGCGACCGACTACCTGACGCCGATGGCGCTGGGCAAGTCCGCGACCGCAGTACGTTTCCTCTTCCAGGCAGTCTGCGGCGTCGCGATGTTCGCTTACTTCGTCTGGGGTGTGCAGATTCTTTGGGGTATCTGATTCATGGCTAACATTCCAACTATTTCCTTCGACGCCATCATCATTGGTGGCGGCGGTGCCGGCATGCGCGCTGCGCTGCAACTGGCCCAGGGCGGTCACAAGACTGCCGTGATCACCAAGGTGTTCCCGACGCGTTCCCACACCGTGTCGGCCCAGGGTGGCATCACCTGCGCGATCGCGTCCGCCGACCCGAACGATGACTGGCGCTGGCACATGTACGATACCGTCAAGGGTTCCGACTACATCGGCGACCAGGACGCTATCGAATACATGTGTCAGGAAGGCCCGGCCGCGGTGTTCGAGCTGGACCACATGGGTCTGCCGTTCTCCCGTACCGAACAGGGTCGTATCTACCAGCGTCCGTTCGGCGGTCAGTCCAAGGATTACGGTAAGGGTGGCCAGGCTGCCCGTACCTGCGCGGCGTCCGACCGTACCGGTCACGCCCTGCTGCACACCCTTTATCAAGGCAACCTGAAAGCCGGTACCACGTTCCTGAACGAGTACTACGCGGTTGACCTGGTGAAGAACGGCGACGGTGCATTCGTTGGCGTGATCGCCATCTGCATCGAAACCGGCGAAACCACCTACATCCGTTCGAAAGCCACCGTGCTGGCGACCGGCGGTGCTGGCCGTATCTACGCGTCGACCACCAACGCCCTGATCAACACCGGTGACGGCGTTGGCATGGCCTTGCGTGCTGGCGTTCCGGTGCAGGACATCGAAATGTGGCAGTTCCACCCGACCGGCATCGCCGGCGCCGGTGTACTGGTGACCGAGGGTTGCCGTGGTGAAGGTGGTTACCTGATCAACAAGCACGGCGAGCGTTTCATGGAACGTTATGCGCCGAACGCCAAAGACCTGGCCGGTCGTGACGTGGTTGCTCGCTCGATGGTCAAGGAAATCATCGCCGGCAACGGTTGCGGTCCGAATGGCGACCACGTGATGCTCAAGCTTGATCACCTGGGTGAAGAAGTACTGCACAGCCGCCTGCCTGGCATTTGCGAGCTGTCCAAGACTTTTGCCCACGTTGACCCTGTGGTTGCTCCGGTTCCGGTTGTTCCAACTTGCCACTATATGATGGGCGGCGTTGCCACCAACATCCACGGTCAAGCGATCACCCAGGACGGCGAAGGCAAAGACGCCATCATCCCGGGCCTGTTCGCCGTAGGCGAAGTGGCGTGCGTATCGGTTCACGGTGCCAACCGTCTGGGCGGCAACTCGCTGCTCGACCTCGTGGTATTCGGCCGTGCTGCCGGCCTGCACCTGGAAAAGGCGCTGACTGACGGCATCGAATACGATGACGCCACCGAAGCCAACATCAATGCGGCCATGGCACGCCTGAATGCGCTGAACGAGCGCACCGATGGCGAGGACGTAGCCACCCTGCGTCGCGAGCTGCAAAGCTGCATGCAGAACTACTTCGGTGTATTCCGTACAGGCGAATACATGCAGAAGGGTATCGCCCAACTGGCGGATCTGCGTACGCGTATCGCCAACGTCAAGATCAACGACAAGAGCCAGGCGTTCAACACCGCGCGTATCGAAGCGCTGGAACTGCAAAACCTGCTGGAAGTGGCTGAAGCGACTGCGATCGCTGCCGAGGTTCGTAAAGAATCCCGCGGCGCTCACGCTCGTGAAGACTTTGAAGACCGCGACGACGAAAACTGGCTGTGCCACACCCTGTACTTCCCGGGTGACAAGCGCGTTGCCAAGCGTGCCGTGAACTTCTCGCCGAAGACGGTTCCGACGTTTGAACCGAAGATTCGGACTTACTAAGGGTGGCTGCCATGTTGAAAGTCAGTGTTTATCGTTACAACCCTGATCAGGACGCCGCGCCGTTCATGCAGGAATTCCAGGTCGATACCGGTGGTAAAGACCTGATGGTGCTGGACGTGCTGGCCCTGATCAAAGAGCAGGACGAAGGTTTCTCCTATCGTCGCTCCTGCCGTGAAGGTGTTTGTGGCTCCGACGGCATGAACATCAACGGCAAGAATGGCCTGGCGTGCATCACGCCGCTGTCCGCCGTGGTGAAAGGGAACAAGCTCGTGGTTCGTCCGCTGCCAGGTTTGCCGGTTATCCGTGACCTGGTCGTTGATATGAGCATCTTCTACAAGCAATACGAGAAAGTTAAGCCGTTCCTGCAGAACGACACGCCGGCTCCGGCCATCGAGCGTCTGCAGTCCCCGGAAGAGCGCGACAAGCTCGACGGTCTGTACGAGTGCATCCTGTGCGCTTGCTGCTCGACCTCGTGCCCGTCCTTCTGGTGGAACCCGGACAAGTTCCTGGGTCCAGCTGCCCTGCTGCAAGCGTACCGCTTCCTGGCAGACAGCCGTGACACCAAGACGTCCGAGCGTCTGGCTTCGCTGGATGATCCGTTCAGCGTATTCCGCTGCCGCGGCATCATGAACTGCGTCAACGTATGTCCCAAAGGCCTGAACCCGACTAAGGCCATTGGTCACATCCGTAACATGCTGCTGCAGAGCGGCGTGTAACCGACGTTGTAGTAAAGCAGGACCGTTGTGCCCGTAAATGCTGCGGCGCAGGCTTCAACCGGCGCCGTAGTTTTAACTTGAGCAGCGATTTACAAAGCGCGGCTCTTATTTTGAAGAAATGAGACAAGCAGGGGCATTCGGGTTGGTACCCGAACTATCAGCGTGATCCTAAGTGGCTTGTTTTGGTCGCTGCACTCGGCCTTTTGCAAGCAGACTCGGTGTTATCGCCGGTGGTGTCCCCAAATCGAGGGTGACCAAGCATGCAAGAAAGCGTGATGCAGCGCATGTGGGAAAGCGGCTATCTTTCAGGTGGTAACGCAGCCTATGTGGAAGAGCTTTATGAGCTCTACCTGCACGACCCTAACGCTGTGCCAGAAGAATGGCGCACCAAATTTCAGACGTTGTCTTCAGACGGCAACGCTGCCACCGATGTATCGCATGCAACAATTCGCGATCAGTTCGTGCTGCTGGCAAAGAACCAGCGCCGCGCCCAGCCGGTTTCCGCCGGCAGCGTGAGCAGTGAGCACGAGAAGAAGCAAGTTGAAGTACTGCGACTGATCCAGGCCTTCCGGATGCGTGGCCACCAGGCGGCCCAGCTTGACCCGCTGGGGCTCTGGCAGCGTCCTGCACCGGCTGACCTGTCGATCAATCATTACGGCTTGACCAATGCCGATCTTGATACGACCTTCCGTGCCGGCGACCTGTTCATCGGCAAAGAGGAAGCGAGCCTACGCGAAATTCACGAAGCGTTGCAGCAGACATATTGCCGCACCATCGGCGCTGAATTCACGCACATCACCGATTCCGAGCAGCGCCAATGGTTCCAGCACCGTCTGGAAGGCGTGCGCGGCCGTCCGGTGCTGTCCGCCGATGTACGCAGCCATCTGCTTGAGCGCGTAACCGCAGCGGAAGGCCTGGAAAAATACCTGGGTACCAAATACCCGGGCACCAAGCGTTTCGGTCTGGAAGGCGGCGAAAGCCTGATTCCGATGCTCGATGAGCTGATCCAGCGTTCCGGCTCCTACGGCACCAAGGAAATCGTGATCGGCATGGCTCACCGTGGTCGCTTGAACGTGTTGGTCAACACGTTCGGCAAGAACCCGCGCGAGCTGTTCGACGAGTTCGAAGGCAAGAAAAAGGTCGAGCTGGGTTCCGGTGACGTTAAATACCACCAGGGTTTCTCGTCCAACGTCATGACTACTGGCGGTGAAGTTCACCTGGCCATGGCCTTCAACCCGTCCCACCTGGAAATCGTTTCTCCGGTGGTCGAGGGTTCGGTACGTGCTCGTCAGGACCGTCGCAACGACGCAACCGGTGAGAAGGTTCTGCCGATTTCCATCCACGGTGACGCGGCATTCGCCGGTCAAGGCGTGGTGCTGGAAACCTTCCAGATGTCGCAGACCCGCGGCTTCAAGACCGGCGGTACCGTTCACATCGTCATCAACAACCAGGTGGGCTTCACCATCAGCAACCCGTTGGACGCGCGTTCCACCGAGTACGCCACTGACGTTGCCAAGATGATCCAGGCGCCGATTCTCCATGTGAATGGCGATGACCCGGAAGCCGTGCTGTTCGTGACCCAACTGGCCGTCGACTACCGCATGCAGTTCAAGCGTGACGTGGTGATCGACCTGGTCTGCTACCGTCGTCGCGGTCACAACGAAGCGGACGAGCCAAGCGGCACCCAGCCGTTGATGTACCAGCAGATCACCAAACAGCGCACCACCCGTGAGCTTTACGCCGAAAGCCTGACCAAGGCCGGCGTGGTGGACGATGCGCGTGTTCAGGCGAAGGTCGATGAATACCGCAACGCGCTGGACAACGGTCTGCATGTGGTGAAAAGCCTGGTCAAGGAGCCGAACAAAGAGTTGTTCGTTGACTGGCGTCCGTACCTGGGCCACACCTGGACCGCGCGTCACGACACACGTTTCGATCTGAAAACCCTGCAGGAACTGTCTGCCAAGCTGCTGGAAATTCCGGAAGGCTTCGTGGTGCAGCGCCAGGTTTCGAAGATCTACGAAGACCGTCAGAAGATGCAAGCCGGCGGCCTGCCGATCAACTGGGGTTACGCCGAAACCATGGCGTACGCGACCCTGGCGTTCGAAGGTCACCCGATCCGCATGACCGGCCAGGACATCGGCCGTGGTACGTTCTCGCACCGTCACGCGGTTCTGCACAACCAGAAAGATGCCAGCACCTACGTTCCGCTGAAGCACCTGTACGAAGGCCAGCCACGTTTCGACCTGTACGACTCGTTCCTGTCCGAAGAGGCCGTACTGGCGTTCGAATACGGCTACTCCACCACCACGCCGAACGCGCTGGTGATCTGGGAAGCCCAGTTCGGCGACTTCGCCAACGGTGCCCAGGTGGTGATCGACCAGTTCATCACCAGCGGCGAGCACAAGTGGGGCCGCCTGTGCGGTCTGACCATGCTGCTGCCGCACGGTTATGAAGGTCAGGGCCCTGAGCACTCCTCGGCCCGTCTGGAGCGTTACCTGCAACTGTGCGCCGAGCACAACATTCAGGTGTGCGTGCCGACGACCCCGGCCCAGATCTACCACTTGCTGCGTCGTCAGGTGATTCGCCCGCTGCGCAAGCCGCTGGTAGTGCTGACACCGAAGTCGTTGCTGCGTCATAAATTGGCCATCTCGACCCTGGAAGATCTGGCGGATGGTTCGTTCCAGACCGTTATTCCGGAAATCGATGCGCTGGACGCGGCCAAAGTGACGCGCCTGATCCTGTGCAGCGGCAAGGTCTACTACGACCTGCTGGAAAAACGCCGTGCCGAAGGCCGCGAAGACATCGCCATCGTGCGTATCGAGCAGCTGTATCCGTTCCCGGAAGACGACCTGATGGAGGCCATCGCGCCTTACACCAACCTCACCAATGTGGTGTGGTGCCAGGAAGAACCGATGAACCAGGGCGCGTGGTACAGCAGCCAGCATCACCTGCGTCGCAGCATCGGCAACCATAACAAGGCGCTGAACCTGGAATATGCCGGCCGTGAGGCTTCTGCCGCACCGGCTTGCGGTTATGCGTCGATGCACGCCGAGCAGCAGGAAAAACTGCTGCAAGATGCTTTCACTGTTTAACGCCTTCGCGCTGACTGAAACCGAATTTTAAGGACCACAGATAATGGCTATCGAAATCAAAGCCCCGTCATTCCCGGAATCGGTTGCCGATGGCACCGTTGCCACCTGGCACAAGAAACCAGGCGACGCTGTAAAGCGTGACGACCTGATCGTCGACATCGAGACCGACAAAGTCGTTCTGGAAGTGTTGGCTGAAGCGGATGGCGTGCTGGGTGCAATCGTTGCCAATGAAGGTGACACCGTTCTGTCGAACCAGGTACTGGGCTCGATCGAAGAGGGCGGTTCCGCTGCTGCCGCTCCTGCCGCCGCCGCTGCACCGGCGGCCGCGCCTGCCGCTGCTGCTGCCGACGCTGGCGAAGACGACCCTGTCGCTGCACCGGCTGCCCGCAAGCTGGCTGAAGAGAATGGCATCAACATCGCCTCCGTTGCCGGCACCGGCAAGGGCGGTCGTGTGACCAAGGAAGACGTCGTGGCCGCTGTCGCTGCCAAGAAAGCCGCTCCGGCTGCTGCGCCTGCCAAGGCTGCTGCTCCGGCTGCCGCTGCGCCTGTGTTCGCCGCTGGCGACCGTACCGAGAAGCGTGTGCCGATGACCCGCGTACGGGCCACCGTGGCCAAGCGTCTGGTTGAAGCCCAGTCGAACATGGCGATGCTGACCACGTTCAACGAAGTCGACATGACCGAAGTCATGGCCCTGCGTTCGAAGTACAAGGATCTGTTCGAGAAGTCCCATAACGGCGTGCGCCTGGGCTTCATGTCGTTCTTCGTGAAAGCGGCTACCGAAGCGCTGAAGCGCTTCCCGGCAGTCAACGCTTCGATCGACGGCAACGACATCGTTTACCATGGCTACGCAGATATCGGCGTTGCCGTGTCCAGCGACCGTGGCCTGGTTGTACCGGTTCTGCGTAACGCCGAGCACATGAGCCTGGCTGAAATCGAAGGTGGCATCGCCAACTTCGGCAAGAAAGCCCGCGACGGCAAGCTGACCATCGACGAGATGACCGGCGGTACCTTCACCATCACCAACGGTGGTACCTTCGGTTCGATGATGTCGACCCCGATCGTCAACCCGCCGCAAGCTGCGATCCTGGGCATGCACAACATCATCCAGCGTCCAATGGCCATCAACGGCCAGGTCGTGATCCGCCCGATGATGTACCTGGCGCTGTCTTACGATCACCGCCTGATCGATGGTAAAGAAGCCGTGACTTTCCTGGTGACCATCAAGAACCTGCTGGAAGACCCGGCTCGTCTGCTGCTGGATATCTGATTGAAGCAGCTGCAAGTTGCGAGCTACAAGCTGTAAGAAAAAGCAGCTTGGCTTGCAGCTTGCGGCTAAAAGCTTGTCGCAAATAGAGGATCTATTTTCATGACACAGAAATTTGACGTCGTAGTGATTGGTGCAGGTCCTGGCGGTTATGTTGCCGCCATCAAGGCCGCACAACTGGGCCTCTCGACTGCTTGCATCGAAAAATACACCGACAAGGAAGGCAAACTGGCGCTGGGCGGTACTTGCCTGAACGTCGGTTGCATTCCTTCCAAGGCGCTGCTGGACAGCTCCTGGAAATTCCACGAAGCCCAGGACGGTTTCGCGATCCACGGCATCAGCCACGCTGGCGTGTCCATGGACGTGCCGGCAATGGTTGGCCGTAAAGCCAACATCGTCAAAGGCCTGACTTCCGGCGTTGCGACCTTGTTCAAGGCCAACGGTGTCACTTCCCTGCAAGGCCACGGCAAGCTGCTGGCCGGCAAGAAAGTTGAAATCACCAAGCCGGACGGCTCGGTAGAAGTCATCGAAGCCGAAAACGTGATCCTGGCACCAGGCTCGCGCCCGATCGACATTCCACCGGCCCCAGTCGACAACAACGTGATCGTTGATTCGACCGGCGCCCTGGAATTCCAGGCTGTGCCAAAGCGCCTGGGCGTGATCGGCGCTGGCGTGATCGGCCTGGAGCTGGGTTCGGTCTGGTCCCGCCTGGGTGCCGAAGTGACCGTGCTGGAAGCCCTGGACACGTTCCTGCTGGCTGCCGACACCGCTGTTTCGAAAGAAGCGCTGAAAACCCTGACCAAACAAGGTCTGGACATCAAGCTGGGCGCTCGCGTGACCGGCTCGAAAGTCAACTGCGAAGAAGTCGTTGTGAACTACACCGACAAGGATGGCGAAAAAACCATCACTTTCGACAAGCTGATCGTAGCCGTTGGTCGCCGTCCAGTGACTACCGACCTGCTGGCAGCTGACAGCGGCGTGACCCTGGACGAGCGCGGCTATGTGCACGTCGACGATCACTGCGCGACCACCGTGCCTGGCGTATACGCCATCGGCGACGTGGTTCGCGGCATGATGCTGGCGCACAAGGCTTCCGAAGAAGGCATCATGGTTGTCGAGCGCATCAAGGGCCACAAGACCCAGATGAACTACGACCTGATCCCGTCGGTTATCTACACCCACCCGGAAATTGCATGGGTCGGCAAGAACGAACAGCAGTTGAAAGCTGAAGGCGTTGAAGTTAACGTCGGCACCTTCCCGTTCGCTGCATCTGGCCGTGCCATGGCAGCCAACGACACCGGTGGTTTTGTCAAAGTCATCGCTGATGCCAAGACTGACCGCGTATTGGGCGTCCACGTGATCGGCCCAAGCGCTGCAGAGCTGGTTCAGCAAGGCGCGATCGGTATGGAATTCGGCACCAGTGCCGAGGACCTGGGCATGATGGTCTTCTCCCATCCGACCCTGTCCGAAGCGTTGCACGAAGCCGCGTTGGCTGTGAATGGCGGCGCCATCCACATCGCCAACCGCAAGAAGCGCTAAGCGAGATAATAAGAAACCACGGCGGCTGCCCGTCGTGAGCCTTGCGCGCAAGACTCACCGCGGAATGTCCGCCGGACGCAGTCTTGCGCAGCTTCAGGGGTGCTGAGCCCCGCAAGTTGTGCAAGCAGCAGTCACAGGTGGCGCGGCACTCATAATGAGCGCAGCGCCGAATGCGCAGTACCTAACGAAGACGGTAAAAAGCATGAATCTTCACGAGTATCAGGGTAAGCAGCTGTTCGCTGAATACGGCCTGCCAGTATCCAAGGGTTTCGCGGTAGACACCCCGGAAGCAGCAGCAGAAGCTTGCGACAAAATCGGTGGCAGCGAGTGGGTTGTCAAAGCCCAGGTCCACGCCGGTGGTCGCGGTAAAGCGGGCGGCGTTAAGCTGGTTCGCAGCAAAGAAGACGCCAAGGCCTTCGCACAGCAGTGGCTGGGCAAGCGTCTGGTGACTTACCAGACTGATGCCAATGGCCAGCCAGTCACCAAGATCCTGGTTGAATCGTGCACTGATATCGCTAAAGAGCTGTACCTGGGCGCTGTCGTTGACCGTTCGAGCCGTCGCATCGTGTTCATGGCTTCCACCGAAGGTGGCGTGGACATCGAGAAAATCGCTCACGAAACCCCAGAAAAAATTCTGAAGGCCACTATCGATCCACTGGTTGGCGCTCAGCCATTCCAGGGTCGCGAGCTGGCGTTCCAGCTGGGTCTGGAAGGCAAGCAAGTTGCCCAGTTCGCCAAGATCTTCGTAGGTCTGGCCAAACTGTTCCAGGATCACGATCTGGCCCTGCTGGAAGTGAACCCGCTGGTGATCAAGGCTGACGGCGATCTGCACTGCCTGGACGCCAAGATCAACATCGACGCCAACGCCATGTACCGTCAGCCGAAGCTGAAGACTTTCCACGATCCGTCGCAAGACGATCCGCGCGAAGCGCACGCTGCCAAGTTCGAACTGAACTACGTAGCCCTGGAAGGTAACATCGGCTGCATGGTCAACGGTGCTGGCCTGGCCATGGGTACCATGGACATCGTCAACCTGCATGGCGGCAAACCAGCCAACTTCCTCGACGTGGGCGGTGGTGCTACCAAAGAACGCGTAACCGAAGCCTTCAAGATCATCCTGTCCGACGCCAACGTCGCTGCAGTACTGGTCAACATCTTCGGCGGCATCGTTCGTTGCGACATGATTGCCGAAGGCATCATCGGTGCAGTGAAAGAAGTCGGCGTTAAAATCCCGGTTGTTGTTCGCCTTGAAGGCAACAACGCTGAACTGGGCGCTAAAGTACTGGCAGAAAGCGGTTTGAACATCATCGCGGCTACCAGCCTGACCGACGCTGCTCAACAAGTTGTCAAAGCTGCGGAGGGCAAATAATGAGCGTCCTGATCAATAAAGACACCAAAGTTATCTGCCAGGGTATTACCGGTTCGCAAGGTAGCTTCCACACCCAGCAAGCCATCGAGTACGGCACCAAAATGGTCGGTGGTGTAACGCCGGGCAAAGGCGGTACCGAGCACCTGGGCCTGCCAGTGTTCAACACCGTGAAAGACGCTGTAGCTGCCACTGGCGCCACCGCCAGCGTGATCTACGTTCCAGCTCCTTTCTGCAAGGACTCCATCCTGGAAGCGGCATTCGGCGGCATCAAGCTGATCGTCTGCATCACCGAAGGCATTCCTACCCTGGACATGCTGGACGCCAAAGTTAAGTGCGACGAGCTGGGCGTTACCCTGATCGGCCCTAACTGCCCAGGCGTGATCACTCCAGGCGAATGCAAGATCGGCATCATGCCAGGTCACATTCACTTGCCAGGCAAAGTCGGTATCGTTTCCCGTTCCGGCACCCTGACCTACGAAGCTGTGAAGCAGACTACTGACGCCGGTTTCGGTCAGTCGACTTGCGTCGGCATCGGCGGTGACCCGATCCCGGGCTCGAACTTCATCGATATCCTGAAACTGTTCCAGGAAGATCCGAAGACCGAAGCGATCGTGATGATCGGTGAGATCGGCGGTTCGGCTGAAGAAGAAGCGGCTGCCTACATCAAGGCAAACGTGACCAAGCCGGTTGTTTCCTACATCGCTGGTGTGACTGCCCCTGCTGGCAAGCGCATGGGCCATGCTGGCGCAATCATCTCTGGCGGCAAAGGCACTGCAGACGAGAAATTCGCTGCGCTGCAAGACGCAGGCGTTAAAACCGTGCGTTCGCTGGCAGACATCGGCAAGGCCCTGGCCGAGCTGACCGGTTGGGCTGTCAAGTAAGCCTCGCGCTTAGCTGACGCTTCACCAGGCAAAGGCCACCTTCGGGTGGCCTTTGTGCTTTCCGGGATCGAGCAAAATCAGCGCCTGATGAAGATCAAAAGGTGGGAGCGGGCTTGCTCGCGAAAGCAGTTGTTGCCAGTCATCCCTATTCCGACAGATCCACCGTATTCGCGAGCAAGCCCGCTCCCACATTCGACTGCATTTGAATATTTAGATATGAAAACGCGACATGAAAGTGTCGCTTATCGGACAGTTCGCCCCACGACAGTGCGTTTGTCAGCCGGTTTCTGTACTCTAGCCGCCTCTTTATGCGTTCGCATCCCAAAAGGAAGCCGCGCGCTAGACCGGTCGGCCGCCATAAGGGCCGGCAGTATTTCCCTCATCCATAGGGAATCCCCCTCTAAATTCCGATTCAGTAGTGTGGTATTTCCTCAAATGAAAGTGTTGAAAAGCCAGGATGTCCTGGCGTTGGGCTTTATGACTTTTGCCCTGTTCGTGGGCGCCGGCAATATCATTTTTCCACCCATCGTCGGTTTGCAGTCCGGACCTCATGTCTGGATGGCGGCGCTGGGCTTCTTGATCACCGCGGTGGGTTTGCCGGTGGTCACGGTGATCGCCCTGGCCAAGGTCGGCGGCGGCATGGACGCGTTGAGCAGCCCGATCGGCAAGATCGCCGGTGGCCTGCTCGCGGCGGCGGCGTATCTGGCGGTAGGGCCGCTGTTCGCCACCCCGCGTACTGCGACCGTCTCCTTTGAAGTGGGCCTGGCGCCGCTGACCGGCGAAAGCCCGCTGGCGCTGTTCCTCTACAGTTCGGTGTACTTCCTGGTGGTGTTTTTTGTGTCCCTGTACCCAGGCCGACTGCTGGACACCGTGGGTCGCTTCCTCGCCCCGCTGAAGATCATCGCGCTGGCCATCCTCGGGATTGCCGCGTTTGCCCTGCCGGCCGGTGAGGTGGGTGTCGCCACCCCGGAATACGTCGCTGCGCCGTTTTCCCAAGGCTTTATCAACGGTTACCTGACCATGGATACCCTGGGCGCCCTGGTGTTCGGCATCGTCATCGTCAACGCGATTCGCTCACGGGGCGTCGAGTCGCCGAAGCTGATCACGCGCTACGCCATCATTGCCGGACTGATCGCCGGCGTGGGCCTGGCCCTGGTGTACATCAGCCTGTTCCGCCTGGGTTCCGGCAGCCACGCGGTGGCAGCCGGTGCCAGCAACGGCGCGGCAGTGCTGCATGCCTACGTGCAACATACCTTCGGCTCCCTGGGCAGCGGTTTCCTCGCTGTGCTGATCTCCCTGGCGTGCCTGGTCACTGCCGTGGGCCTGACTTGCGCCTGCGCCGAGTATTTCAGTCGTATCCTGCCGCTGTCCTACAAGGCGCTGGTGGTGATCCTGGCGCTGTTCTCGCTGTTCGTGTCCAACCTGGGCCTGACCAAGCTGATTGCGTTCTCGATCCCGGTGCTTACCGCAATCTACCCGCCGTGCATCGTGCTGGTGGCCCTGAGCTTCTGCAAAGACTTCTGGCACGAGCAGGGCCGTATCGTCGGCCCGGTGATGCTGGTTTCGTTCCTCTTTGGCTGCGTCGACGCGCTCAAGGGCGCAGGCCTGGCTGACTGGTTGCCGGCGCAGTTGGCGCACCTGCCGCTGAGCGAGCAGGGCCTGGCCTGGCTGGTGCCTTCGGTGATGACTCTGGCGGTTGCGGTGGTGGTTGATCGTCTGCTGGGCAAGCGCAGCGAAGCTATCGCGTAAGGCAGTTTCATCGCTGTATTCAAATGCCCCGTATCCTTCGATACGGGGCATTTTTTATGGGCTGAATCGTTAAATTCCATCTAGTGTTTTTCATGATTCGGGCGGCTTAGTCCATTTCGCGGCAATAAGAAAAGGATAAAAAACAGCAGACAAAGAAAGGCCCGCTCTATAAGCGGGCCTTTCTTTTGTGCAACAACGCTGTTTCAAGCGCCGGTATCAGGAACCGGTGGCTGGGGTAGCAGGTGCTGCTTCTTTTGCGGCGGCTTCGTTCGATTCAGCCTGAGCTTTGGCAGCATCGGCGTTTTCTTTCGCGGCGTCGTTCACTTTATCCTGAGCCTTCGCCATATCTTTCTGAGCTTGCTCGGAGTGCGCGGCGGCGTCCTGGGCTTTGTCTTCGGATTTCTTGTCGCAGGCAGCGAGACCGAGGGCAGCGGCGAGCATCATGGAAATAGCTAAAGTCTTGCGCATGGGGTGTTTCTCCTTATTGAAGATATCTACTGGCCTTTCGAGCATGGCCGTTCGGCATTAGTTCCTTTTATTCTCTAGATATATAAATTGCTGACTAACAGGAACTTTTACCCGGCCCACTCATTCTGCGGATCAACACTAATAAGAGTCTGGAACGAATGACCGAAAATCCCCTGTTAGAGCGTGCGACGCGCTTTGTATCGGCCTTGCGCCATTGCCAGGTATTGGGCATTACCGCTCATCAGGCGAGCGAGGAGGGCATCACATTGATCATGCCTTATGCCTCACATCTGATCGGCGATCCCCGGTCTGGTGTGATTCACGGCGGCGCGTTGACTTCGCTGATGGACACCGCTTGCGGCATGGCCACCCTGTGCGTGCTGCCGGAGTTCGAGGTGTGTCCGACCCTCGATCTGCGCGTCGACTACATGCACCCCGCTGAGCCGTACAAGCCCGTTTACGGTTTTGCGCAATGCTACCGGGTGACCACCGACGTGATTTTCACCCGTGGTTTCGCCTACCAGGATGATCCCCAACAACCGGTTGCCCATGTAGTGGGCACGTTCATGCGCATGGGCAAGCGCCTCAAGGGGGCGCAGGGGCTCGGTCAGGCGATCAAGGGAGAGCAGCAGCCATGACCCATCGATTCAAGACCCGTCTGGAACAGGCCCATGTACGGGGCGACTACGCGGCGCTGCTCGACCTGATTCCCTACGCCAAATTGATCGGCATCGAATGCACACGCCTGGGGGATGAGTTGCTCTTCCGCATGCCGGCCAACAAGGACAATATTGGTAACCCCATATTGCCGGCCCTGCACGGCGGCGTGATCGCCGGCTTCATGGAGGTGTCTGCGGCCCTGCATCTGCTGGCATTCACCGGTGCACCGGGGGTGCCAAAGATTATCGATTTTTCCCTGGATTACCTGCGTGCCGGGCAGTTTCGTGACACCTACGCCAAATGCCAGGTGTGGCGCCAGGGCCGACGGGTGGCCAATGTGGCGATCACCGCCTGGCAGAGCACGGCGGCCGAGCCGATCGCCACCGCTCGCGCGCATTTCAAGATCGAGGAACCGAGCTGCCCTTGAAATCCCGGTCTTAGCCCCCAACTTTGATGACAACCCGCCGCCCACCCTCAAGGGCGGCCACTGCCATCCAATTGGAGTTTGATGACCATGAGTGTGGAAACTCAAAAGGAAACCCTGGGCTTCCAGACCGAGGTGAAGCAACTGCTGCACCTCATGATCCATTCGCTGTATTCCAACAAGGAAATCTTCCTTCGCGAATTGATCTCGAACGCCTCTGACGCCGTCGACAAATTACGTTTCGAAGCCCTGTCCAAGCCTGAATGGCTGGAAGGCGGCGCCGAACTGAAAATCCGTGTGAGCTTCGACAAGGACGCCAAGACCGTCACCCTCGAAGACAACGGCATCGGCATGAGCCGCGAAGACGCGATTACCCACCTGGGTACCATCGCCAAATCCGGCACTGCCGACTTCATGAAGAACCTCTCCGGCGATCAGAAGAAAGACTCCCATCTGATCGGCCAGTTCGGCGTGGGCTTCTACTCGGCCTTCATCGTTGCCGACAAGGTTGAAGTGTTCAGCCGCCGTGCCGGCCTGGCTGCCAGCGAAGGCGTGCACTGGGCATCCAAAGGCGAGGGCGAGTTTGAAATCGCCACGATCGACAAGGCTGACCGTGGCACCCGCATCGTGCTGCACCTGAAGTCTGGCGAAGATGAATTCGCCGATGGCTGGCGTCTGCGCAACATCGTCAAGAAGTACTCCGACCACATTGCCTTGCCAATCGAGCTGCCGAAAGAACAAGCGGCTGCCGAAGGTGAAGAGGCGCCAGCCCAGGAATGGGAAGTGGTCAACCGCGCCAGCGCGCTGTGGACCCGTCCGCGTACCGAGATCAAGGACGAGGAGTACCAGGAGTTCTACAAACACATCGGTCACGATTACGAAAACCCGCTGAGCTGGAGCCACAACAAAGTCGAAGGCAAGCTGGAATACAGCTCGCTGCTTTACGTACCGGCCCGCGCACCGTTCGACCTGTACCAGCGTGAAGCGCCGAAAGGCCTGAAACTCTACGTACAGCGCGTGTTCGTGATGGACCAGGCGGAATCCTTCCTGCCGCTGTACCTGCGTTTCATCAAGGGCGTGGTGGACTCCAATGACCTGTCGCTGAACGTGTCGCGGGAAATTCTGCAGAAAGATCCGATCATCGACTCCATGAAGTCGGCGCTGACCAAGCGTGTACTCGACATGCTGGAAAAACTGGCGAAGAACGAGCCCGAGCAATACAAGGGCTTCTGGAAAAACTTCGGTCAGGTCATGAAAGAGGGGCCTGCCGAAGATTTCGCCAACAAGGAAAAAATTGCCGGCCTGCTGCGCTTTGCTTCGACTCAAGGCGAAGATGGCGAGCAGGTTGTCGCCCTGGCCGAATACCTGGCGCGTGCCAAGGAAGGTCAGGACAAGATCTACTACCTGACCGGGGAAACCTACGCCCAGGTCAAGAACAGCCCGCACCTGGAAGTCTTCCGCAAGAAAGGCATCGAAGTGCTGCTGCTGACCGACCGTATCGATGAGTGGCTGATGAGCTACCTCAACGAGTTCGACGGCAAGTCCTTCGTCGATGTGGCCCGTGGTGATCTGGACCTCGGTAACCTGGACTCCGCCGAAGAGAAGAAGGAAGCCGAAGAAGTCGCCAAGGCCAAAGAAGGCCTGGTCGAGCGCATCAAGACCGCCCTGGGCGATGCTGTCAGCGAAGTGCGGGTGTCCCACCGCCTGACCGACTCGCCGGCGATCCTGGCCATTGGCGAGCAGGACCTGGGCCTGCAGATGCGTCAGATCCTCGAGGCCAGCGGCCAGAAGGTCCCGGACTCCAAGCCGATCTTCGAATTCAACCCGGCGCACCCGCTGATCGAGAAGCTCGACGGCGAGCAGAGCGAAGAGCGTTTTGGCGACCTGTCGCACATCCTCTTCGACCAGGCGGCCCTGGCTGCTGGCGACAGCTTGAAAGACCCGGCGGCCTATGTGCGCCGCCTGAACAAGCTGTTGGTGGAACTGTCGGTCTGACACCGTTGTAAGAAAAACCCGCTTCGGCGGGTTTTTTCATTTGTAGGCGCGGCCCCGCTCGCGAAGAATGCAAGGGATAACACCGGCGTTCTGGTTAAACGCACCGTTTCAACCGACCTCTCACTGGAGTAAATGATGAGCCAAGTCACTGTACGTTCCGTGGTCTATCAGATCGATGGCCAGTCCTATGAAAGCCGCCTGGCGTTCGATGCCAGCCACCAGGGCCCGTTGCCAGGCCTGTTGATGGCGCCGAACTGGATGGGCGTGAGTGCGGGGGCCGAAGAGATTGCCAAAAGCGTGGCCAGCAAGGGTTACGTGGTGCTGATCGCCGACCTGTACGGCCAAAGCGTACGCCCGTCGAATGGCGATGAGGCTGGCGCTGCGATGATGCCGCTGAAGAATGACAACCCGGTGCTGATCAAGCGTCTGCAAGCAGCCCTCGAACAACTGCAAAGCCAGACCGAAGCCGCGGTGGACACCTCGAAGCTGGCGACCTTCGGCTTCTGCTTTGGCGGTTTCTGCTCGCTGGAACTGGCGCGTACCGGCGCACCCTTGAAGGCTGCGGTGTCGTTCCACGGCACCATCGACACCCGGAACCCGGCAGGCGCGAAGCACATCAAGGGCTCCGTGCTGGTGCTGCACGGCGCTTCGGACCCGTTGGTACCCCGGGAGCAACTGCCGGCGTTCGAAGAAGAAATGAACGCGGCCGGTGTGGACTGGCAACTGCTGAGCTACGGCGGTGCGGTACATTCCTTCACCGACCCGCACGCCAACGTGCCAGGCAAGATGATGTATGACGCGAAGACCGCCAAGCGGGCGTTCAAGTCGATGCATGACCTGCTGGATGAAGTGTTCAAGGGCTGATTTTTCAGCGTCTGGTTCCGGCCTCTTCGCGAGCAGGCCCGCTCCCACATTGATCGGTGTACGCCGATCAAA
>NZ_JBSVVZ010000094.1:0-18706 GCF_054071875.1 Pseudomonas sp. SDO524_S393
GGTGTATCTGGTGCACCGAGGTGATGCTATCGCAGGCAAGCCAGCTCCCACATAAGCCCGCTCCCGGATTTGAGCAGCGGTATTACGAAACCAGACTCGCCTTCACCAGCTTGGCCTGTTCGTCGGCGTGGTACGAGGACCGAACCAGTGGGCCGGACGCAACGTTCTTGAAGCCCATCTTGTAGCCTTCCTCGGCGAACCAGGCGAAGGTGTCCGGGTGCACGAAACGCTGCACCGGCAAGTGGTTTCGGGAGGGTTGCAGGTACTGGCCCAGGGTCAGCATGTCGATGTCGTGTTCGCGCATGCGCTTCATGACTTCGATCACTTCATCATCGGTTTCGCCCAGGCCCAGCATCAGGCCGGATTTGGTCGGTACGTGCGGCATCATCTGCTTGAATTTCTGCAGCAGGGTCAGCGACCACTGGTAGTCCGAACCCGGACGCGCTGCCTTGTACAGGCGTGGCACGGTTTCCAGGTTGTGGTTGAACACATCCGGCGGCTCGGCGGCGGTGATTTCCAGCGCCACATCCATACGGCCACGGTAGTCCGGTACCAGGGTTTCGAGCATCACGTTCGGCGACAGCTTGCGGATCTCGCGGATGCAGTCGGCAAAGTGCTGGGCACCGCCGTCACGCAGGTCGTCGCGGTCCACCGAGGTGATCACTACGTACTTGAGCTTGAGGTCGGCGATGGCCACGGCCAGGTTTTCCGGCTCGCTGGTGTCCAGTGGCTTCGGACGGCCATGGCCCACGTCGCAGAACGGGCAACGACGGGTGCAGATGTCACCCATGATCATGAAGGTGGCCGTACCGCCGGAGAAGCACTCGCCCAGGTTCGGGCAGGACGCTTCTTCGCACACGCTGTGCAGCTTGTGCTTGCGCAGCAGGGCCTTGATACGGTCGACTTCCGGCGAAACCGGGATACGCACGCGGATCCAGTCAGGCTTCTTCGGCAGTTCGGTGGTCGGAATGATCTTCACCGGGATGCGTGCAACCTTCTCGGCGCCGCGCAGCTTGACGCCGGCTTCCACCTTGGCACGCGGGGCCGGGGCTGGACGGTCGGTAACGTCCACCGTCGGGATCATGGTTTGCACTGCATCAGTAGTCATAATCAGTCGATTCCGCCCGTAAGGGTCGTCTGCTCAGCATAGTCGAGGTGTTTGACGAGCTGCGCACGCAGCCGGGCACTTACCTCGGCAAATTTAATCGGTGTGGCGTGGTCGCTCAGTTGCGTCATCGCCAGCCCTGCGTAACCACAGGGGTTGATCCGTCGGAACGGCGCCAGGTCCATGTCCACGTTCAAGGCCAGGCCGTGAAAGGAACACCCGTGGCGAATACGCAGCCCCAGGGACGCGATTTTCGCGCCGTCGACATACACGCCGGGCGCATCGGGCTTGGCCGCAGCGGTCACGCCGTAGCTGGCCAGCAGCTCGATCAGGCAAGCCTCCATCCGGCTGACCAGATCGCGCACGCCAAAACCCAGCTTGCGCACGTCCAGCAACAGATAGGCGACCAGTTGACCGGGCCCATGGTAAGTCACTTGGCCACCTCGGTCGACCTGCACCACCGGAATATCACCCGGAACCAGCAGATGCTCGGCCTTGCCGGCCTGCCCCTGGGTGAACACCGGCGGGTGTTCCACCAGCCAGACTTCATCGGGGGCCGAGCTGCCGCGCTCGTTGGTGAACCGCTGCATGGCATGCCAGACAGGCTCGTAGTCCATCTGGCCGAGCTCGCGAAAGCCCAGGACACTTGACATCAAAGCACCATGTGCACGAAGCCGGTGGCCCGCAGTTCGCTGTTGATGTTGTAGAGCTGGTCCTGATCGGTGGCCAGGATATACAGCTGGGTCGTGGTGTATTTACCCGTGCTGCTTTGCCGCTCCACGGTCTTGCCCAGGTTGATCTCGGCGTGTTTGGACACGATGGCGATCACCTCGGCTTCCCGACCGACGCCCGTATCGCTGATCACTTTGATCGGATAATCGGCCTGGGGGAATTCGATCTTTGGCGCCTTTACTTCTTTATCGGTCATGGCGTAACGGCCTCGTAAGCGTAAGCCGTGGCGACGGGCAAAGCCCCGCGTCGGGTCGACACGGGGCTTTGCAGGTGCACACTATCAGTTGAACAGGCTGTAGAAGAATAGACGGATGCTATCCCAGACGCGGCGGAAGATACCACCTTCGTCAACGGCGTCCAGCGCGATCAGGTCAGCGCTGTGGACCACCTTGTCGTCCAGCTTCACTTCGACCTTGCCGATCACGTCACCCTTGGCAATAGGGGCCACCAGGTGCGGGTTCATGGTCATGCTGGCCGCGAGCTTTTTCAGCTGGCCTTTAGGCATGGTCAGGGTCAGGTCTTCAGCCAGGCCGGCCTTGACTTGCGAGGTCGAGCCCTTCCAGACCGGCGCGGTCGCCAGCTCTGCACCCTTCTGGTAGAAGGTCTGGGTTTCGAAGAAACGGAAGCCGTAGGTCAGCAGTTTTTGCGTCTCGGCCGCACGGGCCTGCTCGCTGTTGGTACCGAACACCACGGCGATCAGGCGCTGGCCGTCACGTACCGCGGAAGACACCATGCAGTAGCCCGCCTCTTCGGTGTGGCCGGTCTTCAGGCCGTCGACGGTCTTGTCGCGCCACAGCAGCAGGTTGCGGTTAGGCTGCTTGATGTTGTTCCAGAAGAACTCTTTCTGGGAGTAGATCGCGTAGTGCACCGGGTCGACGCGGATGATCGCGCGCGCCAGGATCGCCATGTCGTGAGCCGACGAGTAATGCTCAGGGTTCGGCAGGCCGGTCGGGTTCATGAAGTGGCTGTTGGTCATGCCCAGGTCGGCCACGGTTTTGTTCATCATGTCGGCGAACGCATCTTCGCTGCCGGCGATGTGCTCGGACAGCGCCACGCTGGCGTCGTTGCCGGACTGGATGATGATGCCGTGCAGCAGGTCACTCACGGTAACTTGCGAACCTACCTTGATGAACATCCGCGAACCGCCGGTGCGCCAGGCGTTTTCGCTGACGGTCACCGGGTCGTTCTCGCCGATCTGGCCGCGACGGATTTCCAGGGTCGCAATATAGGCCGTCATCAGCTTGGTCAAGCTGGCCGGGGGCAAGCGCTGGTCGCCATTGTTCTCCACCAGCACGTTGCCGCTGGCGGCATCCATGAGCACCCAGGACTTGGCGGCGAGTTGCGGGGCAGCCGGCATCATTTCCACGGCCCAGGCAGCCGGGGTGATGATCAGCGAGATAAGCAGGCACGTGCGTTTGGCTAAGGTGGTGATGTTCATCCGTCTCTCGAAATTGCTAATGGAAACTTGCCCTTGCGGGCAAAACGAGTCAGACAGCCCGTTGCCAGACTGTCGCGTGTTCGGTTGCATGCCCACCCCTTGCCCCCGGGTTTTTATTGTTCAACGAGCCAGCAACCTGGGCCCAGGCCCGATCCCGGGCTTGAGCTTTCAATCTGTGTAACGCTTATTCGGCGGTGACCACGCTGGGTTGCCCCAGGTTGGCCAGGCGCACGCTGTTCTGTACCTGGGCGACTTCACTCGGCGAGCCGATCGGCCCCATGCGGACGCGGTGCAGGGTCTGCTGGTTGCGTACGATGGAACTGATGAACACCGGTGCACTCACCATGCTGCTCAGCTTGGACCTTAACAGTTCTGCCGCATCCGGGTTGGCGAAAGCGCCGACCTGCAGGTATTGACCACCGGCTGCTGCGCCGCCCGGCATGGCCTGGGGCACGGGTACCGAGTCCGTCGCATGCTGCTGCGGCGGCGGGGTCCACTGCTCGACCTTGCCGGCCGAGGCGATCTGCGGTTGCGGGGTCTGCGGCTCGTTGAGCATCAACGGCGCCGGTTTGCCACGCTGGGCCCAATATTGCGCCGGGTCGATGCCTTCGACCTTCACCCGCGCAGTACCGGTTTCGGCGTAGCCGAGTTTCTTCGCGGCCGCGTAGGACAAGTCGATGATCCGGTCCGAATAGAACGGCCCGCGGTCGTTGACCCGCAGGATCACCGTGCGGTTGTTGTCCAGGTTGGTCACGCGCACATAGCTGGGCAGCGGCAGGGTCTTGTGGGCCGCACTCATGCCGTACAGGTCATACACTTCGCCGTTGGCGGTGTTCTGGCCATGGAACTTGGTGCCGTACCAGGATGCCGTGCCCGATTGCACGTAGGTCTTGGACTCTTGCAGCGGAAAGTAGGTCTTGCCCAGGACGGTATACGGGTTGGCTTTATAAGCACCGGTATGCAGGGTAGGCGTGGCGTCCGGGATTTTCGAGACATCCACGTCCCACCACGGTGCGCCGTCTTTGTGGGCGCGGTTGATGTCCAGCCCCGGTTGGGAGCGTACGGCCGTACCGCCGGACTTCTGTGCCGGACCACGGCTGGTGGAGCAACTGACAACCAGCAAGGACAACGCGGCGAACGCCACCAGCTTGAGCGGTTTATTGATCGGCGATACCCGCATTACTTGACGCCCCGTGCTTGGACCAGCATGTCTGACAGCTGATGCACGGCCATGGCGTACATCACACTGCGGTTATAACGCGTGATTGCGTAGAAATTCTTCAGGCCCATCCAGTATTCAGGGCCGTTTTCGCCTTCCAGACGGAACGCCGTCACCGGCATGTCGTCGCGTGGCGCATTCTGACTCGACCAGCCCAGCGCCCGCAACTCCCCGACGGTCTTGGCCGGCTCGATGCCTTGGGTCAGGCCTTCGTCGGCGCGATCTCCGGAAATTTCGGCACGGATCACCACCGGCTCGCCCGCGACCCAGCCGTGGCGTTTGAAATAGCTGGCCACACTGCCGATGGCGTCGTCAGGGTTGCTCCAGATATTGATATGCCCGTCGCCGTCGAAGTCCACTGCGTAGGCGCGGAAACTGCTCGGCATGAACTGCGGCAAGCCCATGGCACCGGCGTAGGACCCCTTGAGCGTTAGCGGGTCGACCTGCTCTTCACGGGCCAGCAGCAGGAATTCGCGCAGTTCCTTGCGGAAAAACTCGGCGCGGGGCGGGTAATCGAAGCCCAGGGTCGACAGAGCATCGATCACCCGATAGCTGCCCGTGTTGCGCCCGTAGAAGGTTTCGATGCCGATGATCGCGACAATCACCTGGGCCGGCACGCCGTATTCCTGCTCCGCACGGGCCAGCACGGCCTCGTGCTGACGCCAGAAGTCCACGCCCCGGGCCACGCGGGCGTCGGTGAGGAACATCGGGCGGTATTCTTTCCACTGCTTGACCCGCTCGGCGGGCCGGGAGATGGCGTCGAGGATTGCCTGCTTCTTCTGGGCCTCGCGAAACACGCCCATCAGCTGTTCACCGGCAAAGCCGTAGTCGCGGGTCATTTCACCGACGAATTCGGCGACCTGGGGTGAGCCATCATAGTCACCGGCCCGCGCCTCCTGCGTTGCTCCCAACAAGCCGATCAGGCCCATCCAGGACGCATGCCGAGTCGCCCAGCCGCGCATTGCTTGCATTGACATCTTCACCTTATTCAAACCTGCGCGATCCACTTGCGATGCGTGTGAATCGACATCAAAACCCCAAACGCTGACAGCAATGTCACCAGCGAAGTTCCGCCGTAGCTAATGAATGGCAACGGCACCCCAACCACCGGCAACAGGCCACTGACCATACCGATGTTGACGAAAACGTAAACAAAAAAAGTCATGGTCAAGGCGCCGGCCAGCAGTTTGCCGAACAGCGTCTGCGCCTGCGCGGTGATCACCAGCCCGCGACCGATCAGCAGCAGGTAGATCAGCAACAACGCGCAAATGCCCACCAGGCCGAACTCCTCGCCCATCACCGCAATGATGAAGTCGGTGTGGCTCTCGGGCAGGAAGTCCAGGTGCGACTGGGTACCCAGCAACCAGCCCTTGCCGAACACGCCGCCGGACCCGATGGCGGCCTTGGACTGGATGATGTTCCAGCCGGTGCCCAGCGGGTCGCTTTCCGGGTCGAGGAAGGTCAGGATCCGCTGCTTCTGGTAGTCATGCATAAAGAAGAACCACATGGCCACGGCCACCGGTACCGCCGCTGCCAGCACGCTGAGGATCCAGCGCCAGCGCAGCCCGCCCATGAACAGCACGAACGCGCCGCCCGCCAGGATCAGCAGCGAGGTGCCGAGATCCGGCTGGCGCACGATCAGGATGAACGGCACGCCGATCAGGATCAGGCTGATCCCCACATGCTTGAGCTGCGGCGGCAAAGTGCGCTTGGACAAATACCAGGCGATGGTCGCCGGCATGAGGATCTTCATGAATTCCGACGGCTGGAAGCGAATCACCCCCGGGATGTTGATCCAGCGGGTCGCACCCATGGCGTTGTGGCCCATCACGTCCACCACCACCAGCAACAACACGCCCGCGACGTAACCCAGGGGCACCCACCGCGCCATGAAACGCGGCTCGAGCTGGGCGATCACCACCATCGACAACAGGCCCAGACCGAACGAAGACGCCTGCTTGATCAGCAGGTCCCAGTTCTTGCCGCTGGCCGAATACAACACGAACAGGCTGCCGGCGGCGAGCGTCAACAGCAGGATCAGCAAAGGGCCGTCGATGTGCATGCGTTGCAGCAACGTCGCCCGGCGACGCATCACGTCTTCACTGGAGAGGATGCGGTCAAAATTACTCTTCACGGGCCGTAACCTCGGTGCTTGAAGGGGGGCCGCCATATTCGGGCTTGAGCCTGCCGTCGTCGGCCAACAGCCAGGCGTCCATCACTTGGCGCACCACGGGCGCCGCGACGCCGGAGCCGGACTCGCCGTTCTCGACCATGACCGCCACCACGATTTTAGGGTCATCCGCCGGCGCGAAACCGACAAACAGCGCGTGGTCACGGTGGCGTTCCTGAACCTTGGAACGGTCGTATTTTTCGCCTTGCTTGATCGCCACCACCTGGGCGGTACCGCTCTTGCCGGCAATGCGATACTGCGCGCCGATCGCCGCCTTGCGCGCGGTGCCCCGGGCGCCATGCATCACTTGCTGCATGCCGTGGTTGACCTTGGTCCAGTCCGACGAATCGCGCAACACGATGTCGGGAATCGGGTTCTCGTCCACCGGCTTTTCGCCTTCGATGGTCTTGGCCAGGTGCGGACGATTCCAGATGCCCTTGTTGGCCACCAGTGCCGTGGCCTGCGCCAGTTGCAGCGGCGTGGCTTGCATGTAGCCCTGGCCGATACCGAGGATCAGGGTTTCACCCGGGAACCACGCCTGACGGCGGGTCGCGCGCTTCCACTCGCGCGATGGCATCAGGCCAGGCGATTCCTCGAACATGTCCAGGGAGACTTTCTGCCCCAGGCCGAACTTGCCCATGTACGCGGACAAGCGGTCGATGCCCAGCTTGTGGGCCAGATCGTAGAAGTAGGTGTCGTTGGAACGCATGATCGCGGTGTCCAGGTCGACATAGCCGTCACCGGTGCGGTTCCAGTTACGGTATTTGTGGTCGTAATTGGGCAGCATGTAATAGCCCGGGTCGAACACCCGGCTGGTGGCCGTGACCACGCCCGCGTCCAGGCCGGCAATCGCCACCGCCGGTTTGATGGTCGAACCCGGCGGGTACAGGCCACGCAATACACGGTTGAACAGCGGACGGTCGATGGAGTCACGCAGCTCGGCGTAAGCCTTGAAGCTGATACCGGTCACGAACAGGTTGGGATCGAAACTCGGCTGGCTGACCATCGCCAGCACTTCGCCGGTCTTCGGGTCCAGCGCGACCACCGCACCGCGCCGGCCGCCCAGCGCCATCTCGGCCGCTTCCTGCAGACGAATATCCAGGCTCAGCACAATGTCCTTGCCCGGCACCGGGTCGGTACGCTTGAGCACCCGCAGCACTCGGCCACGGGCGTTGGTCTCGACCTCTTCATAACCCACCTGGCCATGCAGCTCGGGCTCGTAGAAGCGCTCGATGCCGGTTTTGCCGATGTGGTGGGTGCCGCTGTAATTCACCGGATCGAGGCTTTTCAGCTCTTTCTCGTTGATCCGCCCCATATACCCCACGGAGTGGGCAAAGTGCGGGCCTTGCGGGTAATGCCGCACCAGTTGCGCCACCACTTCCACACCGGGCAGGCGGAACTGGTTGACCGCGATCCGCGCAATCTGCTCTTCGGTCAGCTCGAACAGGATCGGCACCGGCTCGAATGGCCGGCGCCCCTGCTTCATGCGTTTCTCGAAGATCACCCGGTCTTCCGGGGTCAGTTGCAGCACCTCGATGATCACATCGAGCACTTGCTGCCAATCGCCGGAGCGCTCGCGGGTCATGCTCAGGCTGAAGCTGGGCCGGTTGTCCGCGACCACCACACCATTGCGGTCGAAAATCAGCCCCCGGGTCGGCGGAATCGGCTGCACATGCACCCGGTTGTTTTCCGACAGCGTGGAGTGATAGTCGTACTGGATCACCTGCAGGAAATACAGGCGCGCAATCAACACCCCGAGCAGGGCCACCACCAGAACCGCGCCAAACACCACCCGCGCGCGTACCAGACGTGCGTCTTTCTCATGGTCCTTGATACGGATCGGCTGGGTCATCGAGAGGGGCGCAGATTATTTGTGGTAAGGGTGCCCGGACAGGACTGTCCAGGCGCGATACAACTGTTCACCGATCAGGATCCTTACCAACGGGTGCGGCAGCGTCAACGCCGACAGCGACCAGCGCTGGTCGGCCCGCGCACAGACTTCCGGCGCCAGCCCCTCGGGGCCGCCGACCATGAAATTGACCGTACGCGAGTCCAGGCGCCAGCGATCCAGTTCCACCGCCAGTTGCTCGGTGCTCCAGGGCTTGCCGTGCACTTCGAGGGTGACGATGCGCTCGTTGGGGCCGACCTTGGCCAGCATGGCCTCGCCTTCCTGACGGATAAAGCGCGCCACGTCGGCATTCTTGCCCCGGGTGTTGAGCGGTATCTCGACCAGGTCCAGCGACAACTCGGCGGGCAGACGCTTGGCATATTCATGCCAGCCCTCTTCCACCCACTTGGGCATGCGTGAACCGACAGCAATCAGACGCAGGCGCACAGCCGTTCCTTATTCCTGGTCTTTGTTCAGCTTGTCGAAGTGTGCATGGCCCACTTCCGGGCTGTGGTGCTTGCCATCGGCGGCACGGCTCTGCTCGGCGCCCATCCACAGGCGCTCCAGGTCGTAGAACTGGCGAGCGGCGCTGGTCATCATGTGCACGATGACGGTGTCCAGGTCGGCCAGCACCCAGTCGCTGTCGCCCTTGCCTTCTTCACCCAGCGGCTTCACGCCCTGGGCTTTGACGGCTTCGCGCACCTTGTCCAGCATCGCGCCGATCTGGCGGTTGGAGGTACCGGTAGCGATGATCATGTAATCGGTGATGCTCTGCTTCTCACGCACGTCCAGGACCTGAATGTCCTGAGCCTTCACGTCTTCCAGCGCGGCGACGGCCAGTTGTACCAGCGCTTCGCCTTCAGGCACCGGGCCGGCCTGGGTTTCAGGCGGCAACGGCGCACTCTTGAAGGTGCCTTTGCGCTTAACTTTGCTTACGTCTTTGTTGGTCATAAAAAACTCGTTTTGCTCATATATTCGGGCGCTCGCTACACGTTTATTCGTGTCTTCAAGCGCGCCTGTTCAGTTCGACGCACGGTACAGATCGTGCGCATCGATGTAGGCCAGGACCGCGTCAGGCACCAGGAACCGTACCGACTTCCCGCTGGCCAGCAGTTGACGGATCTGGGTGGCCGACACCGCAAGCGGGGTCTGCCAGACGAATGCAATATTCCCGTTCGGCCCGGTCAGGGCCAAGGGGTCACTTACCGACCGCGCGGCCAGCAGGTTGCGCAAGGCATCCGGCGGTTCGCTGTCGGCATCCGGGCGTTGCAAAACCAGGATGTGGCAATGCTGGAGGAGTTCTTCCCAGCGATGCCAAGAGGGCAGGCCGCAAAATGCGTCCCAGCCCAAAAGCAGAAACAACTGGTCATCCGCGGCCAACTCGGCGCGCATCAGTTCCAGGGTGTCAACAGTGTAGGACGGTTTATCGCGCTTGAGCTCGCGGTCGTCCACCACCAGCGGCGCGATACCTTCCACGGCAAGGCGCACCATTTCCAGACGCTGCTGCGGTGACACCTGCGGCGTATCGCGATGGGGCGGCCGTGCGTTGGGCATCACGCGCAGTTCATCCAGCGCGAGGGCATCCGCGACTTCCAGGGCGCTGCGCAAATGGCCGATGTGCACGGGGTCGAAGGTGCCGCCGAGCAGCCCGATGCGTTTACCCATCAAGTGCGCACATGACCGTCGCCGAACACCACGTACTTCTCGCTGGTCAGCCCTTCGAGACCAACCGGACCGCGGGCGTGGAGCTTGTCGGTGGAAATACCGATCTCCGCCCCCAGGCCATATTCGAAGCCGTCGGCAAAACGTGTCGAGGCGTTGATCATCACCGAAGCGGAATCCACTTCATTGAGGAAACGCCGGGCATCGCTGAAATGCTCGGAAACAATGGCGTCGGTGTGCTTGGAGCCGTAGGTGTTGATGTGCTCGATGGCCTGATCCAGGTCGTCGACAATGCGGATCGACAGGATCGGCGCCGTGTATTCGGTGTACCAGTCTTGCTCGGTGGCTTCGATCACATCCGCACCCAGCAACGCACGGGTACGCTCACAACCGCGCAGCTCCACGCCCTTGTCGCGGTAGATGGCCGCCAGAGGTGGCAACACGCGCTCGGCGATGCCGACGTGCACCAACAGGGTTTCCATGGTGTTGCACGGCGCGTAGCGCTGGGTCTTGGCGTTGTCGGCGATGCGAATCGCCTTGTCGATGTCGGCGGCGATGTCGATGAACACGTGGCACACGCCATCCAGGTGTTTGATGACCGGCACCTTGGCATCGCGGCTGACGCGCTCGATCAGGCTCTTGCCCCCGCGCGGCACGATCACGTCGACGAACTCGGGCATGGTGATCAGCGCACCCACGGCGGCGCGATCGGTGGTTTCCACCACTTGCACCACTTCGGCGGGCAAATCGGCCACGGCCAGGCCCTGCTGAATGCAGGCCGCAATGGCGCGGTTGGAATTGATCGCCTCGGAACCGCCCCGCAGGATGGTGGCGTTGCCGGACTTGAGGCACAGGCTCGCGGCGTCGATGGTCACATTCGGACGCGACTCGTAAATGATGCCGATCACGCCCAGGGGCACGCGCATCTTGCCCACCTGGATACCGGACGGCAGGTAGCGCATGTCGCGGATTTCACCGATGGGGTCAGGCAGCTTCGCCACCTGACGCAAGCCTTCGATCATGTCGTCGATACGCGCCGGGGTCAGCGCCAGGCGGTCCAGCAGGGCCGGTTCAAGGCCATTGGCGCGGCCGTTGGCCAGGTCCAGCTCGTTGGCGGCAGAAAGCTCGGAGCGCGCAGCATCCAGAGCATCGGCGGCGGCCAGCAGGGCACGGTTCTTCTGCGCGGTACTCGCGCGGGCGATCAACCGCGAGGCCTGACGGGCGGCGCGACCCAGGCGGGTCATGTAGTCAAGAACGGACTCAGTCATGGTCGGGGAGTCTTGGCAGGGAGGAAAGCGGCAGATTATAGCTGTGACGCCGTCCTACGGACAGCGGTGAGGGGCGGATGGTCGAAATGAACTGTAAAAACTTGAGGTTCAGCGGTAATTAAGGCGGGAGTTGTTATGATTCCGTCACATTTAGCCGCATCCACTGTCCAGCGCCATGCCCAGTCCATCGCCCCAACACCCCGCCAGCGCCCTGCCCGACAGCTTTTTCGACCGGGATGCGCAGATTCTTGCGCAAGCCTTGCTTGGAAAAATCATCCGCCATCGCGTGGGCGAAACCTGGCTTTCGGCGCGAATCATTGAAACCGAAGCCTATTACCTGGCCGAAAAAGGCAGTCACGCGTCGTTGGGCTACACAGAAAAGCGTAAGGCTTTGTTTCTGGATGGTGGCCATATCTACATGTACTACGCCCGTGGCGGCGACTCCCTGAACTTCAGCGCCCACGGCCCGGGCAATGCCGTCCTGATCAAATCGGCGTATCCCTGGGTCGACGAACTGTCCGGCCCAGCCAGCCTGGCGCAGATGCAATCGAACAACCCGGACGCCAACGGCAATCCCAGGCCCGCGCAGAAACTGTGTGCCGGCCAGACCCTGTTGTGCAAGGCGCTGGGGTTGAAGGTGCCGATGTGGGACGCCAAGCGCTTCGACCAGGAACAGCTATACGTCGAAGACGTGGGCCAAACGCCTGCACCCATCATCCAGACCACCCGGCTGGGCATCCCCAACGGGCGTGACGAACACTTGATGTACCGCTTCGTCGATGCGGGCTACGCGCCTTACTGCACCCGGAACCCGCTGCGCCGGGGCCAGGTCGAAGGTCGCGATTATCGTTTGATTGAATGAAATGAGCGTTGAAACCTGCAGTCCCGCAGATCCAATGTGGGAGCGGGCTTGCCCGCGATTGCGGTGCGTCAGCCACAGACTACTTCACTGACAGGCCGCATTCGCGGGCAAGCCCGCTCCCACAGTTGATCTTCAGCGTTTCAAGTTATGTATTGCATAGAGGGAGTGACGTTTTATGGGCCAATGGCTCGATAGCATTACCGGCTGGCTGACCCTGAACCCCGAATGGCTGGCGGTGGCGGTATTCATCGTCGCCTGCGTGGAGTGTCTGGCCATTGCCGGGCTGATCGTGCCAGGCACGGTATTGCTGTTCGCCATTGCCGCTCTCGCCGGCAGCGGAGCGCTGTCGTTGAGTGAAACCCTGTTGCTGGGCTTCCTGGGCGGGCTGCTGGGTGACGCGGTTTCCTACTATCTGGGCCGACATTTCCACCAGAACATCCGGCGCCTGCCCGGTCTGCGTCACCACCCGGAATGGATGAACAGTGCCGAAACCTACTTCCACAAGTACGGTATCGCCAGCCTGCTGGTAGGACGCTTCATCGGCCCGCTGCGCCCGATGCTGCCGATGGTGGCGGGCATGTGCGACATGCCCTTCCCGCGCTTTGCCCTGGTGAGCATTGTGGCGGCAGCCGGCTGGTCGGTGGCCTACCTGCTGCCGGGTTGGGCGACCGGTGCCGCGTTCCGCCTGCCGCTGCCGGAAGGTTTCTGGCCCGAGGCCGGGATTGTTGCGGCCTGTATCGCGGTGCTGTTGGGGTTGAGCTTGAACAGCAGCTTGCGCGGCCATCGTCGTGCCACCTTGTGGATCGGCTGCGCGAGCCTGACCTTGTTGATCGCGCTGTTTATCGGCTACCCCCACCTCAATGACTTCGACCAGGGCCTGAGCGCGCTGGTGCAGGAACATCGCAGCCCCTGGCTGGACCAGGCCATGGTGATGGTCACCCAACTGGGCGAGTTCAAGAAGATGTTCGTCGCCAGTGCCGTATTCACCGGCCTGCTCCTACTGGCGAGACAATGGCGGCACGCGCTGTTCGTCGGCGTCACGCTGGCGGGATCGGCGGTGATCAACACGGGCACCAAGCTGTTTTTCGCCCGTGGCCGCCCGGAAATCCTGACGGACCCGCTGACCAGCTTCAGCATGCCCAGCGGCCACGCCTCAGGGGCGTTTGCGTTTTTCCTGGCGCTGGCGATACTCGCCGGACGCGGCCAACCCACGCGGTTGCGCCTGACCTGGCTGCTGCTGGGTTGCATCCCTGCCGCGTTTATTGCGTTGTCGCGGGTATACCTCGGCGCCCACTGGCCGACGGACATTCTGGCCGGCACGCTGCTGGCGATGACCGTCTGCGCATTGAGCCTGACGGCCTTTGAGTACCGCACACCCTTGCCCGCCATGTCGCAAAAAGCCTGGTGGCTGGTGTTGCCGGCGGTGGCGGCGGTGCTCGGCTTCATCGCGTTTACCGGTACGCCCCACGCCTTGCTGCGGTATGCCTATTAAGCGAACAACTCTCCCTGCAACTCGTCGAGCAAGATCTGGATCGCATCCAGCCGCTGCTGCGGGTCGTCGAGTTGCAACAGGTCAATTTTGTCGGCCTCGGTGAACGGCAGCAGGTAGGCCAGCTGATTGCCCAGGGCCTGCTGGCCCTCGGCATGGGTGCCCATGTCGAGGGAAGCCACCATCGGGTGCTCGGCCAACGCGTGGAGCAAGGCCAACAGGTCGGCATCCTCGTCTTCCAGCGGTTGCTCCGGCAGTTCTTCCAGCCACTGCACCTCGGCCACCAGCAGTTGATCCTTCTGCACGCCGGCATCCCGCACGCGAAAACGGCGCCCACCTTCGACACGAATGCCCAGCAGGCCGTTGTCCTGCTGCTTGAAGTCGCGGATCAACGCCTCGCAGCCGATCAGCGCGTAGCCGTCCGGCGCCTGGCCCACTTCCTGACCGTCGAAGATGCACACCACGCCAAAGCTTTCGCCCTTTTTCATGCAACGGCTGATCATGTCCAGGTAACGGGCCTCGAACAGTTGCAGGTCGAGGGTGCAACCCGGAAACAGCACGGTGTTGAGCGGGAACAGCGCCAGACTCATAAAGGTTTCCTTAAACCCGGTTTAAACGATCACCGACACGGCCAGCGGCAGGAACACCGCCGTGGCCACGCCCATCAGACTCATGGCCAGCGCCGCAAAGGCGCCGCACTCTTCGCTTTCCTGCAGAGCCACCGAGGTACCTACCGCGTGCGCGGTCATGCCCAGGGCCATGCCGCGCGCTTCCGGGCTGTGTACCCCCAGACGCGACAGATACGCCGGGCCGATCATCGCGCCAATCACCCCGGTGATGAGTACGAACACCGCCGCCAGCGCCGCCACGCCGCCGATCTGCTCGGCCACCAGCATGGCGATCGGCGAGGTCACCGACTTGGGCGCCATGGTCATCAACATCCTGTGTTCGGCACCGAACCCCCATCCCAGCAGCACACACAAGCCGGTTGCCACCACGCCGCCTATCACCAGCGTAGTAAAGATCGGCCAGAACAATTGGCGAATCCGTCGCAGGTTCAGGTAGAGCGGCACGGCCAGCGCCACCGTCGCCGGGCCCAGCAGAATGCCCATGATCTGGGTACTTTCGCGGTACTCGGCGTAGCTCAAGCCACAGGTCAGCAACACGCCGATCACCAGCAGCATGGACACCAGCACCGGCTGCAGGAAAATCCAGCGGGTTTTCTCGAACCCGGCCAGCACCAGTTGATAAGCCCCCAGGGTGATGCCGATACCGAACAACGGGTGATGAATCACCGCCGTCCACGCGCCCTGCCAGTCGAAGGTCATTGGTCCTTCCCCTTGCGCTTGATCATCTGCTGCATCAGTACGCCGACGAACCCCATCGCAATGACCAGCGACAGCACCAGCGCACCGATGATGGCCCAGAAGTCGGCGGCGATATCCTTGGCGTACACCATGACCCCTACCGCGGGCGGCACCAGCAATAACGGCAGGTAACGCAGCAAGCTGCTGGCCGCCAGGCTCAAGGGCTCGCCGACTTCGCCCTTCCAGACCAGAAAACCAAGCATCAGCAGCAGCCCGATGATCGGCCCAGGCAACACCGGCAGCAGCAAGTGGTTGAGCGCCGTGCCGAGCAATTGGAACAGCACCAGCCAGGTCAGCCCTCGTAACAGCATCCGTTCATCCCCCTTTTAAAGCGTGCCGGCATTATAAGCACGCCAGCCCTATGCTTCGGCATTCGCCAAAAGCATGGTGGGTTGACCGGCCCGGTTGCCCATGATGATCTACCATGGTTTTCGCACACCGATAAAAACCGATGAACCCAGGAGAGACGCAATGCCCTATGTACCCGTAGCGCAGCTCAAAGATTATGTCGGCAAGGAACTGGGACGTTCCGAGTGGCTCACCATCGATCAGGCACGCATCAACCTGTTCGCTGAAGCCACGGGCGACCATCAGTTCATCCACGTCGACCCGGTCAAGGCGGCGCAAACTCCATTTGGCAGCACCATCGCCCACGGCTTCCTGTCGCTGTCGTTGCTGCCCAAGCTGATGGAAGACCTGCTGATCGTGCCCGAGGGGCTGAAGATGGCGGTCAACTACGGCCTGGACAGCGTGCGCTTCATCCAGCCGGTGAAGGTCAATTCCAGGGTGCGCCTGAACGTGACCCTCAACGACGTCACCGAGAAAAAACCTGGCCAATGGCTGCTCAAGGCCACCGCCACCCTGGAAATCGAAGGCCAGGAAAAACCGGCTTACATCGCAGAGTCGTTGTCACTCTATTTCGTGTAAGCCCGCACCTGTGGTGGGGACCCGAACCTCACCACAGGGTATGTAAATTTATGTATGAAACTCGCAGCTGCGGCATACTCGGCGCTCAATTATCCGGATCCCGCTATGCGCCCACTCGCTCCCCTTGCCCTTGCCCTTTTGCTCACCGCTTGCGGAGACGGCGAATCGCTGCTGCCGCCCGACGCGCGCCTGCCCGACGGCGGCCGCTACCGGGGCGATGTAGTCAATGGTCTGCTGCAAGGCCAGGGTCGTGTGGACTACCCCAACGGCAGTTGGTACGCCGGCCAGTTCGACAAGGGCCAGTGGCATGGCCAGGGCGAATGGCATGGCAGCAACGGTGAAGTCTATAAAGGCGACTTCCAGCAGGGCCTGTTCGATGGCCAGGGCAGCCTGACCACCGCTGGCAGCCACTACGTGGGTGGCTTCAAGCAGGGACGGCGCAATGGCGAAGGCACCCTCAAAGAGGGGCAGATGACCTATCGCGGCGAGTTCAAGGACGATCAGTATTCCGGTCTCGGTCGCCTGGAGCTTGCCGACGGCAGCCAGTACCAGGGCCAGTTCGCCCACGGCAAACCGAACGGCGAAGGCCAGCGCAACGACGACAGCGGCAATCAGTTCAGCGGCCATTTTGTCGACGGCCAGTTGGAGGGCAATGGCACCTTCAACAGTGCGGACGGCGATATCTACGTCGGCCAGTTCAAGCAGAACCAGCTCAACGGCAAGGGTCGTTATGAAAACGCTGACGGCGATGTGTGGATCGGCCAATTCAAGGAAGGCGCACTCAGCGGCAAGGGTGAACTGATCGGCGTGGACGGCAGCCATTATGTCGGCCAGTTCGCCGACTGGCGCTTCACCGGCGAAGGCCGTCTGAACCTCACCGATGGCAGCTTCTATATCGGTGGTTTCGACAGCGACAGCTACCAGGGCAAAGGCACCCTGGTGCTCACCGACGGCACGGTTCAGGCCGGCACCTGGGTCAATGGCATGCGCGTGCGTGATGCCGATGGCAAGCTGCTGCCCGACCCGCTGGAGATCGGCGTACTCGCCCAGGGCCGCCTGCTGGAGGCGGCCCTCGCCGCCGTGCCCGCCTCCACCGCCGCCGTAGAGCTGTACACCCTGGCCGTGGCCGGCGACGGCAAACAAAGCGTGTTCCTGCGCGAAGCCGATTACGTCAGCAACATGCTCGCCACCCGTTTCGGCGCGCGCGGCCAGATTCGCCTGGTCAACCACCGTGACCACATCGCCGACCGTCCGCTGGCGACCCGCGAAAGTCTGCGCCGTGCCATCCAGACCCTGGCAGAGCGCACCGGGCCGGAAGACCTGGTGTTTATCTACATGACCAGTCACGGCACCCACGAACACGAACTGGTGCTGGACCAACCGCGCATGGAGTTGGCCGACCTGCCCGCCGATGAGCTGGCGGCGGTGATGGCGCCGTTGAAAAACCGCGACAAGATCATCGTGATTTCCGCCTGCTACTCCGGCGGTTTCATCCCGGCGCTCAAAGACGACCGTACCTTGATCATGACCGCATCACGGGCTGATCGCGTGTCCTTCGGCTGCTCTGAAGAAGCCGACTTCACCTACTTCGGCGACGCCCTCTTCGCCCAAGCCCTCAACCAGACCGACGATTTGCAGCAAGCCTTCAAGCTGGCACAACAGCATGTGGCCGAGCGCGAACAGGCGGACAACTTCGAAGCGTCGGAGCCGCAGATCTGGGCCCCCAAAGGTGTCATCGCCCACTGGCAATTATTACGCAAGCAGCAGGCACGAAAGGCGCTCGAAAGCGTCTCAATGAATAGCAAGGAAGCCAAAGGCAACTAAGCTGAACTGTGTAACAAGGGGGAAACACCATGTACCTGACGCCTCAGCATATCCTGCTTGCCGGAGCCTCCGGCCTTACCGGCGAACACCTGCTCGATCGCCTGCTCAACGAACCCACCGTCACCCGCGTGCTGGCACCCAGCCGCAAGCCCCTGGCCGAACACCCCCACCTGGAAAACCCGGTGGGCGACCCCGCCGTATTCCTGCCGCAATTGAGTGGCCGTGTCGATCTGGCGTTCTGCTGCCTGGGCACGACCATCAAGCAGGCCGGCTCCGAGGCGGCCTTTCGCGCGGTTGACCTGGACATGGTGGTGGCGTTCGCCAAGCGTGCGCGGGAAATGGGCGCGCGGCACCTGATCGTGATCAGCGCGATTGGCGCCGATCCGAAATCCTCGATTTTCTACAACCGCGTCAAGGGTGAAATGGAACAGGCGCTCAAGGCGCAGGACTGGCCGCAACTGACCATCGTGCGGCCATCATTGCTGCTGGGGGAACGCCTGGAACCACGACTGGCCGAGCAATTGGCCGGACCGCTGTCGCGCCTGATTCCAGGCAAGTATCACGGTATCGAAGTGTGCGAACTGGCCCGGGCCATGTGGCGCCTGGCGCTGGAAGAGCAGGATGGGGTGCGGGTGGTGGAATCGGATGAGTTGCGCAAGCTGGGCAAATAACCCGATTCATCTGCCTGACAGAGATCCAAATGTGGGAGCGGGCTTGCTCGCGAATGCGGTGGATCAGTTAAAGATGCATTGACT
>NZ_JBSVVZ010000095.1:0-18124 GCF_054071875.1 Pseudomonas sp. SDO524_S393
CTCCCACATTTGAATGTGTTCACAAATCAAAATGTGGGAGCTGGCTTGCCTGCGATGAGGCTGGAACAGACAACCTCAGGCCCGGAACTGCCCCAGACTCGCCTTCAACTGCGCCGCCAACCCATCCAGCACCTTGCCACTGGCAGTGGTCTCTACTACCGCCTGCGCCGCACGCTCGGCCTGGGCATGAATCACCTCGACCCGCCCGCGCACGGCATGGGCGCCCTGTGCTTGAAGCTCAGCGGCGCGCGTGGCCAAACCAATCGCCGCATGCACTTGCTCCACCGACGCCTGCACGGTCTGTTGCAGCCGCACGCTGTCGCGCAGCACCAGCAGCCCTTCGTTGGCCTGGCGCCCCGCCTTGCCGATGGTTTCCACGGCTTCACGGGCGCCCTGCTGCAGCGCCACGATGTGTGCCTGGATGTCACCGGTCGAGCTTTGGGTCTTGCTCGCCAGCGCACGCACTTCGTCCGCCACCACCGCGAAACCGCGCCCGGTCTCGCCGGCACGGGCCGCCTCGATCGCCGCGTTGAGCGCCAACAGGTTGGTTTGCTCGGCAATCCCATGGATCACCGTCAACACCACTTCGATCTGCTCGCTTTGCTGGGCCAGGCGCTCGATCACCGTGGAGCCGGCCTGTACCTGACCCGCCAGCGCCTCGATCAGGCTACCGACTTCTGCCGAGGTACGTGAGTTCTCATCCGTGGCCTGGCGAATATCCACCACCTGCTGCAACGCCGCCTGCATGGCATGGCTTTCGGCCTGAGCCTCATCAGCCATTTGCGAGAGTGCGCGCAGGCTCTCGGCCACCTCGTCACGCTGCAAGCCCGCCGCCGCATCGGCGCCGGCATTGCGCAGGGACATCGCGCCGATTTCCACGCCAGTGCGCTGGGCCACATCACCCGCCTCACGCACGATGGGCTGCAACTTGTCCACAAAGCGATTGACCGCCGAAGCCATGGCGCCGATTTCATCTTTGCTGCTGATCTGCACGCGCTTGGTGAGATCGCCCTCGCCCGCCGCCAGGTCATCCATGGCTGCAATCAGCAACTTGAGCCGATTGACCACGCGACGCCCCAACACCACCGCAATCAACAGCAACACACCAAACCCGACCACCGCCAGGCCCACGCCAATGCGCCAGCGCAGGGTGCCGGCGGCATCCTGCACGGCGCTGCTGGTGTTGGCGGTCATCTGAGTGGCGGTGGCTTGCGCCGATTGCAGGCGTGCGCCCATGGCCGCGGCGCTATCAGCGGCAGCCCCTTTGAGGCTGTCGCCCACCAACTGATCACTGCTGGCAATCAGCGCCGCGAAACGCTTGTCCAACTCGGCCAGGTCGGTCTCCACCGACGCCGTCGAGACGCCCATGATGACTTTGCCGATTTCTACCCCATTGGGGCTGATGGACGCCTCAACGTAGTACACCGACGGATCGTTCCTGGCGGCATTCAGTACTTTGTCCAGGGCACGATCACCTTGGCCCTTTTCCAGCAACGCCTTGTTGATCGGGTTATCCCGATTCAGGTAACGGGTCAGATGCTCACCCGCCGCATCGTCGTACACCACGAACAGCACGTTGGGGTTGCGCTGGGCACGTCGGGCGAACTCCGACAATGTCGGCACATCGCTGTCCCACATGGCGCGGGGCGCCACCGAGGCCAGCAGTTGCGCCATATCATTGGCGGAGTCTTGCAGATCTTTTTCCAGGGTCGCACGCAACTGCTTCTGCTCTTCCTGCAGACGCGTCGACAATCCACTGGTAAGGCGCTGACGCGTACTGGAAGACAGGTTGTCCAGGCTGGACGTGACTTCTTTGCCAGCTTGCGCCAGTTCGCCAGACAACTTCTGGCTATCGACCCCCAGGCGATTGCCCAGGTCAGCCTCAAGCGCCGTGACTGTGCTCCGCGTGAGCGCAACCGCTACCAGCACTTGCACCAAAAGGGCGATACCCAGGGTAACGAACACCGGCCGCAGCAGCCGGCTTTGTAACAATGAGAGAACGGCAGACATCGGGAATCCCTCCACCACGGGTGCCATTAATCTGATAGCACCGCGAAAGAAAGAACCATAGCAAGGGTCGTGCCGCCCGGCCAATTGAAACGACAAAGGGCTCCCGAAGGAGCCCTTTGTTTGTTACATCAACAGCTTATCAAGCGAACGGGTGGCGCAGCACGATGGTCTCGTTGCGGTCCGGGCCCGTCGAAATAATGTCGATCGGCGCACCAACCAACTCTTCGACACGCTTGATGTAGTTGCGGGCAGCCTGCGGCAGCTCTTCCAGGGTCTTGGCGCCCAGGGTCGACTCGCTCCAGCCCGGCATCTCTTCGTACACCGGCTCAAGGCCGATGTAGCTGTCAGCGTCGGTTGGCGCGTCGATCACTGCACCATCCTGGTTCTTGTAGCCTACGCAGATGTTGATGGTTTCCAGGCCGTCGAGTACGTCCAGCTTGGTCAGGCACAGGCCCGAGATGCTGTTCACGTCGATGGCGCGCCGCAGGATCACGGCGTCGAACCAACCGCAACGACGCGCACGACCCGTGGTAGCACCGAACTCATGGCCACGCTTGGCGAGGAAGGCGCCCACATCGTCGAACAGTTCGGTCGGGAACGGGCCCGAACCCACACGCGTGGTGTAAGCCTTGGTGATGCCCAGGATGTAGTCGAGGAACATCGGGCCCACGCCGGAACCGGTGGCAATGCCGCCAGCGGTGGTGTTGGAGCTGGTCACGTACGGGTAGGTGCCGTGGTCGATGTCCAGCAGGGAACCTTGGGCGCCTTCGAACATGATGTCTTTGCCGGCACGGCGCAGGTTGTGCAGTTCAGCAGTGACGTCGAGCATCATCGGCTTGAGCAGCTCGGCGTACTCCATGCACTCATCCAGGGTTTTCTGGAAGTCGATGGCCGGCTCTTTGTAGTAATTGACCAGCACGAAGTTGTGGTAGTCCAGCAACTCGCCCAGCTTGGCGGCGAAACGCTCGCGGTGGAACAGGTCACCGATGCGCAGGCCGCGACGTGCAACCTTGTCTTCGTACGCCGGGCCGATACCGCGACCGGTGGTGCCGATCTTCAGCTCGCCACGGGCCTTTTCACGGGCCTGGTCCAGTGCAACGTGGTAGGACAGGATCAGCGGGCAGGACGGGCTGATGCGCAGGCGCTCGCGCACCGGTACGCCCTTCTCTTCCAGCTTGGTGATCTCACGCAGCAGCGCGTCAGGCGCAACCACGACGCCGTTGCCGATCAGGCACTGCACGCCTTCGCGCAGCACGCCCGACGGGATCAGGTGCAAGACGGTTTTTTCGCCATCGATGACCAGGGTGTGGCCAGCGTTGTGGCCACCTTGGTAGCGCACTACGGCGGCAGCATGTTCGGTCAGCAGATCAACGATCTTGCCTTTGCCCTCATCACCCCATTGGGTGCCCAGGACTACGACATTCTTACCCATAACACTTGTCCTCATTCGCGCAAACTTGGTGCCGGCGAAGGCCGGCAGGAAAACTCAAGAAGCCAATGGCGATACTTGCCAAAGCCCGTTCTGCAGAATCAATTGCCGGTCGCAGTCCGCATCACGGGCGGCGGCCAATGGCTGACCAGGCAAGGCCTGGACGACACGCTGACCCTCACTGCGCAACTGGCAAACCTGCTGCCAGAGTGCCGCGTCCGTACTGTCGGGCATCCAGATGCCACCAGACGGCAGCTCGACCTCAGCACGCCCCAGGGTCACCAGGGTTTTCAAATCGGTGGAAAAACCGGTGGCCGGACGCGCGCGCCCGAAGTCGGCACCGATATCGTCGTAACGACCGCCTTGGGCGATGGCTTGACCAACGCCCGGCACAAACACCGCAAACACCACGCCCGTGTGGTAGTGGTAGCCACGCAACTCGCCCAGATCGAAATACAACGGCAGTTGCGGGAAGCGTGCCGACAATTGCTCGGCAATCGCCAGTACATCGTTCAGCGCAGCCAATACCGGCGCCGGGGCGTTGGCCAGGCGCTCACGCGCAGCCGCCAGCACTTCACGGCCACCGCACAGGTTGACCAGGGAACGCAGCATGCCAGCCAGGTCAGCCGGGACGCCTTCGGTCAGGGCGATCACTTCGTCGATAGCCTTGCGTTGCAGGGCATCGAACAACTGTTGTTCCACTTCGCCGGACAAACCAGCCGCGCGGGCCAGGCCGCGATAGATACCCACATGGCCCAGGTCCATGTGCACATCGGGTACATCAGCCAGTTGCAGCATGGCCAGCATCAAACTGATCACTTCGACGTCGCTGCTCGGGCTCGCGTCGCCGTACAACTCGGCGCCCAGCTGAATCGGGCTGCGGGACGACGACAACGCACGCGGCTGAGCATGCAGCACGCTGCCGGCGTAGCACAGCCGGCTGGGGCCTTCGCGACGCAGGGTATGCGCATCGATGCGCGCCACTTGCGGCGTGATATCGGCACGGAAACCCATTTGCCGGCCAGATTGCGGGTCGATGACCTTGAAGGTGCGCAGATCCAGGTCCTGGCCCGCGCCAGTCAGCAGGGATTCCAGGTACTCGATATGGGGAGTCACGACAAACTCGTAACCCCAGCTCTGGAACAGATCCAACACCTGGCGACGCGCAACTTCGATGCGCGCAGCTTCTGGTGGCAGTACTTCTTCGATGCCATCTGGCAGCAGCCAGCGGTCTACCGTTGCCATTACGCCATTCCCCTATGATCCGGGCGGCCAGCCCTCGGCCGAGCCTTGAGTGAAGCAGAAAATGCCCGTCTCCTGCGTAAACAACGCGCAAGAACGACGTGACGAAATGGCCTGCCAGCGGCCTCGTCGGGCACTTTCCTCGAAAAACCTGTGGCATCTGCAAGGACAACACAACAATCAAACATGCAGACGCAAAAAAGCCGGGAATTTCCCGGCTGCCGCATCATACACCCGTTTTCTGAAAGGATCACCCCGCCAGGCGTTTTAGCCGCCCGACGGAGTGTCCCTACAGAATCACCGGCGTGTTACTTGGCCTTCTCCAGGTAGCGGAAGAACTCGCTGCTTGGGTCCAGCACCATGACGTCGGTTTTGTTCGCGAAGCTTTCACGGTAGGCACGCAGGCTGCGGTAGAACGCATAGAACTCCTGGTCCTGGCCATAAGCCTTGGCATAGATCGCCGCCGCTTGTGCGTCGCCGTCACCACGCGCTTCTTCCGACTCGCGATAGGCTTCAGCCAGCAGTACACGGCGCTGACGATCGGCATCCGCACGGATACCTTCGGCCAACTCGTTACCCTTGGCGCGGTGCTCACGAGCCTCACGTTCACGTTCGGTGCTCATACGCTCGAACACGCTGCGGTTCACTTCCTTCGGCAGGTCGATGGCCTTGACCCGAACATCGATCACCTCGATGCCCAGCTCTTTTTCCGCCATGGCGTTCAACGAACGCGTGATATCAGCCATCAGCGCGTCACGCTCACCGGAAACCACCTCATGGAGGGTGCGCTTACCGAACTGGTCACGCAGGCCCGACTCCAGACGACGGGACAGACGCTCGTCGGCGATCTGCTTCAGGCCGGACGTCGCGGTGTAGAAGCGCTCGGCATCCTTGACGCGCCACTTGGCGTAGGCGTCCACCATCACGGCTTTCTTTTCCAAGGTCAGGAAACGCTGTGTCGGTGCGTCCAGGGTCATCAGGCGGGCGTCGAACTTGCGCACCTGGTTGACGTAGGGAACCTTCACATGCAGACCAGGCTGAACGTCCGCCTGAACCACACGACCGAATTGCAGCAACACCGCGCGCTCGGTCTGAGCCACGATGTAGAAGCAGTTCCAGGCAGCGATGACCAGCACGACGCCCACAATCAGGGCTGTCAGCGATTTATTGCTCATCAACGACTCTCCCTGGTACGTGTTTGCTGTTGCAGCAAGTCAGCGGCCGCCCGGGCGCTCGCTTCGTTGGCAGCGGCATTCGAACCGGTGGACGGCGCGCCGGCGCTGCTACGACCACCTTCGATCATCTTGTCCAGCGGCAGGTACAGCAGGTTGTTCTGCCCACCCTTGCTGCCGGTCACGAGAACCTTGCTGGTGTTGCTGAAGACTTCCTGCAGGGTGTCCAGGTACAGACGCTCGCGGGTAACCTCGGGTGCCTTGCGGTATTCGGCGACCAGCTTGGTGAAGCGATCCGCCTCACCCTTGGCGCGGGAAACCACTTCGTCACGGTAACCGTTGGCATCCTCGAGGATGCGCTGGGCCTGACCACGAGCCTCCGGCACGACGCCGTTGGCATAGGTTTCAGCCTGGTTGCGCGAACGCTGCTCGTCTTCACGGGCGCGGATCACGTCGTCAAAGGCTTCCTGAACTTCGCGCGGTGCCGCTGCGCTCTGTACGTTCACCTGGGTAACGGTGATGCCGGTGCGATAGGTATCGAGGAACCGTTGCAGACGCTCCTTGATTTCGCTGGCCATCAATTCACGCCCTTCGGTCAGCACCTGGTCCATGGCGGTGGAACCCACCACGTGACGCAGCGCACTTTCGGTCGCGTGCTGCAGGCTGATTTCCGGCTGATCGACGTTCAGCACGAAGTCCTGCAGGTTGCTGATCTTGTACTGCACGGTCAGCGGCACTTCGACGATATTCTCGTCTTCGGTCAGCATCTGGCCCTGCTTGGTGTAGGCACGCTCACGCGTGACGTTTTCCATGTATTTCTTGTCGATCGGCGGGAAATAGATATTCAGGCCCGGCCCGACGGTCTCGTAGTACTTGCCGAAGCGCAGCACCACGGCCTGCTCCTGCTCGTCCACCACGTACACGGCACTGTACAGCCAGACGGCCGCCAGCACGACAAGGCCCAGGCCCAACAGGCCATAGCCACCGCCCTTGCCAGTGCGACCACCACCGTCGTCACCACCGCGTTTTTTCCCACCACCGAACAACCCATTCAGGCTTTCCTGCAGCTTTCGGAAGGCCTCGTCGAGATCCGGCGGGCCCTTGCGGTCGCCGTTATTGCGGCGCTTACCACCCCAAGGATCCTGATTGTTCGAGTTGCCACCCGGCTCATTCCAAGCCATAGCGCTCTCCATCTGATAAAGCAAAGACGCACCCACGGCGCGCCGACCAATGCTACAGAATGCCTGCCAGTGCGGCACAACCGCTTTCGGAGGCTTTTATTGCAAAGTGTGTTGTTCGATGAACTCTGTCGGCACCACACCTTCACGGCTGACCAGCCGATTCAGTTCCGAGCGCGGCAATCGAACGGCCAGCAAGCTGACACCTTCTTCGTCGTGTTCTTCTTTCTGTACCGCGCCCAACTCGAAAAACTGTGCACGCAGTCGAGCAAAACGCTGCGGCAAGCGCAAGGTGCCGACGAACAAATCGCTGCCCAGCAGTTCGGCAATGGCTTGTTCAAGCAACTCCAGGCCGCTACCGTCTCGCGCCGAGAGCCATACCCGCCGGGGCTTTCCATCTTCGTCGCGCTGGATTTGTGGCTCAACGCCTTCAAGCAAATCGAGTTTGTTATAGACCTCGAGGATCGGCAAGTCCTGGGCGCCAATCTCGCCCAGTACCACCATGACCTGCTCGATCTGCAGCATGCGATCCGGTTCTGCCGCGTCGATCACGTGCAACAGCAGGTCGGAGTTGCTCGACTCCTCGAGCGTAGACCGAAATGCTTCGACCAGCTTGTGGGGCAAGTGACGAATGAACCCCACGGTATCGGCCAGCACAATCGGCCCCAGATCATCCAGATCCAGACGGCGCAGCGTCGGGTCGAGGGTGGCGAAGAGCTGATCGGCCGCGTACACCTCGGACTTCGTCACATTGTTGAACAACGTGGACTTGCCGGCGTTGGTGTAGCCCACCAGAGACACGGTCGGAATATCCGCACGGGAACGACCACGCCGGGACTGCTCGCGCTGACTGCGGACTTTCTCGAGGCGCCCCTTGATCTGGCGCAGGCGCACCCGCAGCAGGCGTCGGTCGGTTTCCAGTTGGGTTTCACCCGGGCCGCGCATACCGATGCCGCCGCCCTGACGCTCAAGGTGCGTCCAGCCACGAACCAAGCGGGTGCTCATGTGGTCAAGCTGGGCCAGTTCGACCTGGAGCTTGCCTTCATGGGTACGGGCGCGCTGGGCGAAAATATCGAGAATCAGACCGGTGCGGTCAATCACGCGACACTCGAAGACACGTTCGAGGTTACGTTCCTGACTGGGCGTGAGGGTGTGATTGAAGATCACCAGATCGGCTTTTTCGGCATGAACCAGGTCGCGCAATTCCTCGACCTTGCCGCTGCCAATCAGGAATTTGGCGGTTGGCCGATGACGCGGCACGTTAAAAAACGCAACGGTCTCGGCGCCGGCCGAATTTGCCAACTCCTGAAACTCCTGCGGATCTTCGCGCGCCTCAGGGTCCTGTCCATCCAAGTGAACGAGGATGACTCGCTCACCACCACCGTGGCGCTCAAAGAACAAAGGAGACTCCTATCAGGCGTTACCTGGCTCAGCGTCACCTTGTTCACCGTCGGCTGCGTTAGGCAGACGAATTGGACGAACTGGAACGACTGTCGAGATAGCGTGCTTGTAAACCATCTGGCTGACGGTGTTTTTCAGCAGGATCACGAACTGGTCGAACGACTCGATCGTGCCTTGCAGCTTGATACCGTTGACCAAATAGATGGAAACCCCCACTTTTTCTTTACGTAAGGTATTCAAGTAAGGGTCTTGTAGCGAATGCCCTTTTGACATGTGCCGCACTCCTTTAAGGATCAATAATAAAAAATCGGAAAATAGATAGCTTATGGCCGTCACACCCCCAAGGATAGACGGCAATTGCAAGGACTCAGCTCAATATGGAGACCGTTCCCAAGTATTTCAAGGCGCGTGACAGATTGTCGCAATCCAGGCTGTCCAACCAGTGCAAATCGCTCCAGCTGCGCAGCCAGGTGAACTGGCGTTTTGCCAATTGGCGCGTGGCGATAATGCCGCGCTCCTGCATTTCGGCTGACGTCAGCTTGCCATCCAGGTGATCCCAGACTTGGCGATAGCCTACGGCACGTATCGAAGGCAACCCGGGATGCAGGTCGCCTCTGGAACGCAGTGCTACGACCTCGTCCACAAAGCCCTGTTCCAACATAATTGTGAATCTTTGTGCAATTCGTTCATGCAACACCTGGCGATTTGCCGGAGCGATGGCCAGATTCGCCACAGTATAGGGCAATTGTGACTGTCCCGATGTGCCTGCTTCAGCACTTTGCGCAGATTGTCGCAGTCTGTGCTCGGTCATGGTCTGGCCACTCACCCGCCAGACTTCCAGCGCCCGAGTGAGGCGCTGGGGGTCGTTTGGGTGAATGCGCGCGGCGGACACCGGATCCACCGCGGCCAACTGGTCGTGCAAGGCTTGCCAGCCAAGGTGTGCAGCCTCTTCTTCCAGAGCGGCGCGCACATCGGCATCGGCGGGCGGCATATCCGCCAACCCTTCCTGCAGAGCCTTGTAGTAGAGCATCGTGCCGCCCACCAACAGCGGAATATTGCCGCGCGCGGTGATCTCCGCCATCGCGGCGAGGGCATCGGTACGAAAGTCCGCCGCTGAATAGCTCTCGGCCGGGTCGATGATGTCGATCAGGCGATGCGGATACTGTGCCAATAACGCTTTCGAAGGCTTGGCCGTGCCGATGTCCATGTCCCGGTAAACCAGGGCAGAGTCGACACTGATCAGCTCGCACGGCAGCACTTTGGTCAGCTCGATGGCCAGGTCGGTCTTGCCGGCGGCCGTCGGGCCCATCAGGAAGATGGCGGGGGGCAAGGCACTCATCAGCGACCGCGCAAGAACAGTTTGTCCAGATCATCCAGCCCCATTTGGGTCCAGGTTGGCCGGCCATGGTTGCACTGCCCGCTGCGCTCGGTGTTTTCCATGTCGCGCAGCAAACCGTTCATTTCCGGCAAGGCCAGACGGCGGTTGGCGCGGATCGCACCGTGACAGGCCATGGTGCCGAGCAATTCGTTGATGTGTGCCTGGATACGATCACTGGTGCCGTATTCCATCAAGTCAGCCAGCACGTCGGCGACCAGGCGATTGGCCTCAGCCTGTTTGAGCAGCGCGGGAATTTGCCGAATGGCCAGGGTTTCCGGACCCAGGCGTTGCAATTCAAAGCCCAGTTTCTGGAACACGCCATGGTGTTCCTCGGCACAATCGGCTTCACGCTGGCTGACCGCCAGGGACTCCGGCACCAACAGCGGCTGGCCACTGAGCCCTTCGCTGGCCATGGCGATTTTCAGGCGCTCATACATGATTCGCTCGTGGGCGGCGTGCATGTCCACCAGCACCAGGCCGTGGGCGTTTTCCGCCAGGATGTAGATCCCCTTGAGCTGCGCCAGTGCATACCCCAAGGGTGGAATGTCCCCACCCCCTTCCGGCAAGGCAACGGGAGCTGCCGATTCGGCACCGGGCAATGGTGCAAAAAACTCGCGATAAGCTGCCTGGGCCTCGGCCACCGGCACCGCCGACTGCGGACGCGGGGTGTATTGATACTGATAACCCGCCCCCGAACCAGAACCCGGGGTCGTATAGGCGGGTTGCGGCTGCGGCGATTGCAGCAGGTTGGACGCCAGGCTCATTTCGCCCTGCGGACCGAATTCACCGGCCAGCGGACCGCTGGGGCGAACCACCGCGGTCACGATAGGCGCTGCCAGCTGATCATCCGGGCGCACATCGCCCAGGGCACGGTGCAAGGTGCCATAAAGGAAATCATGCACCATGCGCCCGTCGCGGAAGCGCACTTCGTGCTTGGTGGGGTGCACGTTGACGTCCACCACAGCCGGGTCGACCTCGAAAAACAGCACAAAGGTCGGATGCCGGCCATTGAACAGCACATCGCGGTACGCCTGGCGAACCGCGTGGGCCACCAGCTTGTCGCGCACCGCCCGACCGTTCACGAAGAAATACTGCAAGTCCGCCTGGCTGCGGGAGAACGTCGGCAACCCTACCCAGCCCCACAAGCGCAGGCCATTGCGCTCAATCTCGATCGGCAGCGCCTGTTCCAGGAAGCCCGCGCCACACACCGCTGCTACGCGGCGGGCGCGAGCAGCCTCGTCATTGGCTTCATGCAGGCTAAGGATGGATTTGCCGTTGTGGCGCAGATGAAACGCTACGTCGAAACGCGCCAGGGCCAGGCGCTTGATGACCTCCTGCAGATGGTCGAATTCGGTTTTTTCAGCCTTGAGGAATTTGCGTCGTGCCGGGGTGTTGAAGAACAGGTCACGCACTTCCACCGACGTACCGACCGGATGGGCAGCGGGCTGGACCCGGGGCGCCATGTCGCGGCCCTCGGTTTCCACTTGCCAGGCCTGGTCGGCGCCACGGGTACGGGACGTCAGGGTCAGGCGGGCCACGGAACTGATGGAGGCCAGCGCCTCGCCACGAAAGCCCAGGCTCATCACCCGCTCCAGGTCTTCCAGGTCGCGAATCTTGCTGGTGGCGTGACGGGCCAGGGCCAGCGGCAGGTCATCGGAGGAAATGCCGCTGCCATCATCCCGCACCCGCAATAATTTGACGCCACCCTGCTCCACGTCGACATCGATGCGTTTGGCACCGGAGTCGATGCTGTTTTCCAGCAGTTCCTTGATCACCGATGCGGGCCGCTCGACCACCTCACCCGCCGCAATCTGGTTGGCAAGGCGCGGGCTGAGCAGCTCGATACGGGAGCCGCCGTTCAACAGGGATTCGCTCATTACTGTGCCGCCAGTTCAGTGCCAGGGATGGTCAGCACCTGGCCGACCTTCAGTTCATCAGTCTTCAGGTTGTTGGCACTGCGCAACGTCGCGGGAGAGACCTGGAAACGCACGGCCAGCATGACCAGAGTGTCACCAGGTTGCACACGATGGTCACGTGGGCCCTGGGCGATCTTCCCGGAGTCGCGCAGCCAGGCGATATAGGTGCCCGGTGGCGGGTTCTGCTGGAAGAACTGGCGAATACCCGCGCTGATGGAGCGTGCCAGCGCCTGCTGGTGGCTGCCGGTGGCCAGTTTCGAGGCTTCGTTGGAGTTGGAGATGAACCCGGTTTCCACCAGGATCGATGGAATATCCGGAGACTTCAGCACCATGAAGCCCGCTTGCTCCACGCGCTGCTTGTGCAGCGGGGTAACGCGACCGATGTTGCTCAACACCTTCTGGCCCACGTTAAGGCTGGAGGTCAGCGACGCAGTCATCGACAGGTCGAGCAATACGCCAGCGAGCATTTTGTCCTTGTCATCGAGGGACACGTTGCCCGCACCGCCGATCAAGTCGGAACGGTTTTCACTGTCGGCCAGCCAACGGGCCGTCTCGGAGGTGGCGCCGCGGTCCGAAAGGGCAAACACCGAGGCACCGAACGCCGCAGCCGAAGGGGCGGCGTCGGCGTGAATCGACACGAACAGGTCGGCGCCTTTCTTGCGCGCGATTTCGGTACGGCCACGCAGCGGAATGAAGTAGTCGCCGGTACGGGTCAGCTCGGCGCGATAGCCCTTCATCGCGTTGACCTGGCGTTGCAGCTCGCGGGCAATCGCCAGCACCACGTCTTTTTCATGCTGCCCACGGGAGCCGGAAGCGCCAGGGTCTTCACCGCCGTGACCGGCGTCGATCACCACAATGATGTCGCGTTTGCCGGCGGGCGCCGGTGGCGGTGGCGGCAACTTGACCTGCGGTTGCGACGGGTTGACCGGTACCGCCGGCACCGTCGCCACGCTCGGAGCCGGCGCGGGCGGTGGGTTGGCGTCGGCAGCATTGTCGAACAGATCGACCACCAGCCGGTTGCCATACTGGGCGTTGGGGGCCAGGGAGAAGCTTTTCGGGGTCACGACCTTTTTCAGGTCGATGACCACGCGCAAGTCGGTCGGCGTACGCTGGGCCGAGCGCATGGCGGTGATCGGGGTGTTGGCAGTGGAGACTTTCAACGGCGCGGCCAGGGTCGCGCCGTTGATGTCGATCACCAGGCGATCAGGCGACGTCAGGGTAAAGACGCTGTGCTGGACCGGGCCAGACAGGTCGAACACCAGTCGCGTGTTATCCGGCGCTCGCCACAGGCGCACACTTTTCACCTGTGAAGCCGCCAGAGCATTGACAGTCATTGCCGCAAGCAACACCCCTACGACAGCAACCAACGCGCGAAAGCGCATACCTAACCCCACCAATTATTTGAATTCCAATGCCAAAGCGGCGCACCACGACTGGCCACGCTCGCTCTGGGGCAACAACTTCAACCGACGTCCTGTTTCATGCGGCGTAATGGTAATGGTCAGGTCCGGCTTTGGCAAAAAGCCTGTGCCTTTATCTGGCCACTCGATCAGGCACAACGCGTCTTCGTCGAAGTAGTCACGAATGCCCATGAACTCCAGTTCTTCGGGGTCCACCAAGCGATACAGATCGAAATGGAAGGCCCGAACCGCGCCAATCTCGTAGGGTTCTACCAGGGTAAACGTAGGGCTTTTTACTGCCCCCGTATGGCCCAACCCTCGGATAATCCCTCGGGACAAGGTGGTCTTGCCGGCCCCCAGGTCACCCTCGAGAAAGATCAGTCCCGCCCCCGCCGTAACCTGGGCGATGCGCTGCCCGAGCGCGACCATGGCGTCTTCATCGGCCAGAAAAAGGATTACTTCAGGCACGGCGACTGCTCCTCCAACAATTGACGAATAGCGGGTATCAGGTCACCGGCCGCCAACCCGCGACCAAAAGTGCCTTGACGATCCCCTGCCGTGGCGTGCAACCACACGGCGAGGCAGCTAGCCTCATAGGCCTGCATGCCCTGCGCCAGCAACGCGCCCACCAGACCAGCCAAGACATCCCCGAGGCCGGCTGTCGCCATCGCCGGATGGCCCTGGTCGCAGCGCGAAACACGCCCGTCCGGGCTGGCAATCAAACTGCCAGCACCCTTGAGGATAGCCACAGTATTGAATGTCTGACTCAACGCGCGCGCCACCTTAAGACGGTCGGCCTGAACCTCGGCTGTCGTGATCCCCAGTAGGCGAGCGGCTTCACCCGGGTGAGGGGTGATCACGCTGTTGGCGGGAAGACTCACACTGCCTGTAGCCAGCTGGTTCAAGGCATCGGCATCCCACACCTGCGGCTGATCCGCGTTGGCGGCGACGGACAAAAGGCTTTTGCCCCAGGCGGCATCGCCCAGGCCTGGCCCAATCACAATGACCGTGATGTTTTCCAGCAAGCCCATCAGCTGATTGGCCGAGCTCACCCCGAGGGTCATGACTTCCGGCAAACGGGCGAGCGCGGCAGGCACATGCTCGGGGCGCGTCGCCAGGGAAACCAGCCCTGCCCCGCTGCGCAACGCACTTTCGGCAGTCAGCAAGGCAGCGCCGCCGAAGCCGCGATCACCGCCAATGACCAGCAAGTGGCCGAACTGCCCTTTGTGGGCATCCGGCGAACGGGCTTCGAGTTGTGGTAAATGGCCGTGCAGCAGTGGTTGCACGTCGGTTATTTCGTGTTTTGTCTGAGGCATGCGTCTTCAAGCTCCGATGTCTGGCAGAATTATACGCATCTCACCTGCGGTTTCCCTTGTCTCATGCCTGCCATTACCCCCGACCTGCCCACCCTCGCCCAATCGATCAAAGACTGGGGTCGCGAACTGGGCTTTCAACAAGTCGGCATCAGCGGTCTGGACCTGGGCGAGCATGAGCAGCACCTGCAGCGCTGGCTCGAGGCGGGGTACCACGGTGAGATGGAGTACATGGGCGCCCACGGCAGCAAACGCTCCCACCCCGACGAGTTGGTACCAGGCACCTTGCGCGTGGTGTCGCTGCGCATGGACTACCTGCCCGGCGACACCCAAATGGCACAACTGCTGGCCAAACCGGAAAAAGCCTACATCTCCCGCTACGCCCTGGGCCGCGATTACCACAAGCTGATCCGCAAACGTGTACAGCAACTGGCCGAGCGCATTCAGGCGCAGATCGGCCCGTTCGGTTTTCGCGCCTTCGTCGACAGCGCCCCGGTGCTGGAAAAGGCCATCGCCGAAAAGGCCGGGCTGGGCTGGATCGGCAAAAACACCCTGGTACTCAACCGCAAGGCCGGCAGCTATTTTTTCCTCAGCGAGCTGTTTGTCGATCTACCGCTGCCGGTAGACGAACCCCACAGCACCGAACATTGCGGACGTTGCACCGCCTGCCTGGATATCTGCCCCACCAATGCCTTCGTCGGCCCCTATGTGCTGGACGCCCGACGCTGCATCTCTTACCTGACCATCGAACTCAAGAATGCGATCCCCGAAGACCTGCGCCCGTTGATCGGCAATCGGGTATTCGGCTGCGATGACTGCCAGATCGTGTGCCCGTGGAATCGCTTCGCTCGCTCGACCGCCGAAGGTGACTTCAAGCCACGGCACAACCTGGACAACGCCGAGCTGGCCGAATTGTTCATGTGGAACGAGGACAAATTCCTCAGCAGCACCGAAGGCTCGCCCCTGCGCCGCGCCGGTTACGAGCGCTGGCTGCGCAACCTGGCCGTGGGCCTGGGCAATGCGCCGTCGAGCATCCCGGTACTGGAAGCCCTGAAAGCCCGGCGGGACTACCCTTCCGAGCTGGTGCGCGAACACGTGGAGTGGGCGCTGGCACAGCACGCCAGCCGTTAATGCACGTCGTCGTTGTAGACGAACTTGGGCATTTCCCAGTGAAAACGGATCGCCAGCAGGCGCAGTAAAAAGCCGCTGAACAGCGTCAACAGGATGGATTGCTCGCTGGGCAGTTCCAGATAAAGGCACAGCATGTAGAACCAGGCGGCCAGGAACGACACGCTGGCGTACAGCTCACGGCGAAAGATCAGCGGGATGTCGTTGCAGAAAATGTCCCGCAGGATGCCGCCGAAAACGCCGGTGATCACCCCGCTGACCGACGCCACCAGCATGCCATGCCCCATTTCCAGGGCGGTCATGCTGCCGATCAGGGTAAAGGCCACCAGGCCCACGGCATCCAGCGCGAGGAACAGCGAGCGCAGGTGACGCATCAGCGGTGCAATGAAAATTGTCACCAGCGCGGCAACAGAGGTCAGTATCAGGTATTCCGGGTGCTTGACCCACGTCAGCGGGTAGTGCCCCAGCAACACATCGCGCACCGACCCGCCACCCAACGCCGTCACACAAGCAATCAACACCACCCCGAACCAATCCATGCCGCGCCGACCGGCGGACAACGCCCCGGTCATGGCTTCGGCGGTGATGGCGATGAGGTAGAGCATCAGCAGCATGAGGGCGATCCTTGCAAAGAGGCGCGCAGTCTAATCATTTGGTGATGGCACCAAAAGGGGGCGCTTGGCGAAAGACCGCGTCACGCCCTTCGCGAGCAAGCCCGCTCCCACAGTTTGATTTGTGAATGCAATCAAATGTGGGAGCTGGCTTGCCTGCGATGGCGCAGGTTCGGGCGCCGCCGATTCAAGCCTTGATGAAATGCTTGCGGTAATGCTGCAGCTCGGCAATCGACTCGCGAATATCATCCAGCGCCAGATGGGTACTGCCCTTATGGAAGCTGTCCTTGACCTCCGGCGCCCAGCGCGCCGCCAACTCTTTAAGCGTCGACACATCCAGGTTGCGATAGTGGAAGTAGCTCTCCAACCCCTTCATGTGGGTATAGAGGAAGCGACGATCCTGGCAGATGCTGTTGCCGCAGATCGGCGACTTGCCCTTGGGCACCCACTGTTCCAGAAAGGCGATGGTCCGGGCTTCGGCTTCTGCCATGCTGATGCGGCTGTCGCGCACACGCTGGGTCAGCCCCGAGTTGCCATGGGTGCGGGTATTCCACTCGTCCATGCGCGCCAGCACTTCGTCGCTGTGATGAATGGCGATCACCGGGCCTTCAGCCAAGGTATTGAGGTTGCTGTCGGTGACGATGGTCGCCATCTCGATGATGACGTCGTTGTCGGGGTCCAGACCGGTCATCTCCAGATCGATCCAAATCAGGTTCTGTGGGTTTTGCATGGCTTGATTCTCTTGGCACCTTGGCTTAGCTGCGCAGTTTAGCAGGCAGGGGCGTGCTAGACTCGCGACCGTTTTATCCAACCTTTGCATTGTCGACACGGAACACCAATGGCCAAACGCCAGCTCAACCGTCGCCAGAACTGGCGCATCGAAAAGATTCAAGGCGAGCGCGCTGCTCGCGCCGCCAAACGTGAATCCTCCGCCGTAGAAGCGCTGGAGGGTGGCGACCTGGGCCCCGAACAGACTGGCCTGGTGATCGCGCACTTTGGTGTGCAGGTCGAAGTCGAAGCCCAGGACGGCCTGGTGTCACGCTGCTACCTGCGCGCCAACCTGCCCGCGCTGGTGACCGGCGACCAAGTGGTCTGGCGTGCCGGCAACCAGGGCATCGGCGTGATCGTCGCGCAGTTGCCCCGCACCACCGAACTGCGCCGCCCCGATAGCCGCGGCCAACTCAAGCCGGTGGCGGCCAACGTCGACATGATCGTGATCGTGTTCGCGCCCTTGCCCGAGCCCCATGCCAACCTGATCGATCGCTACCTGGTCGCAGCCGAGCATGCCGGCATTCGCCCACTGTTGCTGCTGAACAAGTACGACCTGATCGACGAGCAGAACGCCCCCGCGCTCAACGCGCTGCTGGCGGTGTATCGCACCCTGGGTTATCCGGTGCTGGAAGTCTCGGCTCACCACGGCAACGGCATGGAACAGCTGCAACAGCAGTTGGACGGGCGCATCAGTGTGTTTGTCGGCCAGTCCGGCGTGGGCAAGTCGTCGCTGGTCAACAGCCTGCTGCCCCACGTCGACACCCGGGTCGGCCCGCTGTCGGAACTGTCCGGCCAAGGCACCCACACCACCACCACCGCACGGCTTTTCCACTTTCCTGGCGGCGGCGAACTGATCGACTCCCCCGGCATCCGCGAATTCGGCCTGGGCCATGTCAGCCGCAGTGATGTGGAAGCCGGCTTCATCGAGTTCAACGACCTGATCGGCACATGCCGCTTCCGCGACTGCAAGCACGATCGCGAGCCTGGCTGTGCCTTGCTCAAGGCCCTGGAGGATGGGCGCGTGCAACAGCAGCGGATGAACAGCTACCGGTCGATCATTGCGAGTTTGCCGGAGAGCAGTTACTAAAAGCGCCCTGCATGCGGTTTTTTGCCGATCCATTGTGGTGAGCGGGCTTGTCCCGGTACAAACCGGAGACATCGTTTACATTTCTAAC
>NZ_JBSVVZ010000096.1:0-17776 GCF_054071875.1 Pseudomonas sp. SDO524_S393
CGCGGTGTGCCAGGTGAAACATGGGGCACTGACCCACCGCGTTCGCGAACAAGCCCGCTCCCACATTGGATGTGAGGTGCTGTTGCTTTTTGCACACTCGCGCAGGCCGCTGTGGTTTTTTCATCACCCGGACGACAACCAGCACCCGCAATTGCGCCGAAAACCCCATGGCACAGCCCTTGCAAAATCCCTCCCAGAACCTTTCCATTCGAGGAGCTTCCATGCGCCCATTCTCTTTGCGTCGTGCCCTGTCGTCCGTGGCGCTGTGCACCGCGTTGCTGGCCGGCCAGGTCCAGGCACAACCCCGGGACGGCGGGGTGCTGAACCTGGTGGCCCAGCCCGAGCCGCCGTCGCTGATGCACGGGGTGGTCAGCCATGTGTCCACCCAGTATGTGAGCGGCAAGGTGCTGCAAGGCCTGCTGACCTTCGACACCGACCTCAAGCCCAAACCGGTGTTGGCCAAGGCCTGGACCATTTCCCCCGACGGCCTCACCTACACCTTCGACCTGCAGGACGGCGTGCAATGGCACGACGGCCCGGCCTTCACCGCCGATGATGTGGTCTTCAGCTTCCAGACCTTTTACCCCGACGTGGACAAGCGCCTCGGCGGGATCATCACCGAATATGTCGACAGCATCACCGCCAAGGGGCCGTTGCAGGTGGTGTTCCACTTGAAGAAACCTTTCGCGCCGTTGCTCTCGGCCCTGGGCAGCGGCCTGCGCCCGGTGGTGCCCAAGCACCTCTACGAAAACACCGATTTTCGCAACAACCCGTACAACCTCAAGCCGGTGGGTACCGGGCCGTTCGTGTTCGTGGAGTGGAAGCGCGGCGCCTACATCAAGCTGGCCCGCAACCCCCATTACTGGAAGCCTGGCCTGCCGCACCTCGACAGCATCATCTTCCACGTGATTCCGGACGGCTCGTCCCGCGCGGCGGCGTTCGAGCGCAACGACGTGCAGGTGCTGCGCAGCGGCGATGCCGACTACTCCGACCTCAAGCGCCTCAGCGCGCTGCCGGATGTACAGGCCTCGGAGAAAGGTTGGGAGCTGTACGCCGGCCTGGCGTTCCTGCAAATCAACACGCGCAAGCCGCCGCTGGACAACCCCAAGGTGCGCCAGGCGATCCTCTATGCGCTGAACCGTCAGTTCATCGTCGACAACATTTTCTTCGGCTCGGGCAAGGTCGCCCAGGGCGAGTTCGTGTCGACCACGCCGTACCACGATCCGCAGTTGCCGCAGTACGCCTATGACCCCAAAAAGGCCAAGGCGCTGATTGCCGAGTCTGGTGTGGACGTTGGGGCGGTGCGCATCCGCCTGCTCAATGGCGAAAAGGGCGGCGCCTGGGAGCGTCTGGCCGAATACACCAAGCAGGCGCTGCAACCTCTTGGTTTCAAGGTGCAGGTGGTGACGTCCGACGCGGCAACCTGGTTCCAGCGCGTCAGCGACTGGGACTTCGACCTGACCTACAACTTTATCTTCCAGATTGGCGACCCGTACCTGACCAGCGCCTACCTGTTCCGCTCCGACTACATCCTCAAGACTTCGCCGTTCGCCAACGTCAGTGGCTACAACAGCCCCGAGGCGGACGCGTTGTGGCGCAAGCTCGCCGATACCCCGGAAGGCCCTGAGCGCACCCGGCTCTACAGCCAGTTGGAAAACCTGTTGAACACCGACCTGCCCATTGCGCCGATCTTCGAAATGCGCAACCAGACGCTGTTTCACACGCAGGTGAAAAACCTGCTGCAAACCGCTACCAGCCTCAATGAAGACTACGAAAGCGTCTACCTCGACGCCCCGGCACCATGACCGCGCTCGGGTATCTGGGCGGGCGGCTGTTCAAGGCGCTGCTGATGGTGCTGGCGGTGCTGGTGCTGGGCTTCATGCTGATCCATCTGGCGCCGGGGGATCCGGCGTTGCTGCTGGCCGGCGAGGCGGGGGTGGACGATGCACAGTTCATCGCGCAGTTGCGCCAGACCCTCGGCCTGGACAAACCGTTGTGGCAGCAGCTGCTGATTTACCTGGGCCATATCGCCCACCTGGACCTGGGTTATTCCTATCGCAACCAGACATCGGTGTGGGCGCTGATTGCCGAGCGTTTGCCGGCGACCCTGGCGTTGATGGGCTCGGCATTTGTCGTATCGTCGGTGCTGGGGGTGAGCCTCGGGGTGCTGGCGGCGCGGGCGAAACAGAAGCGGCACTGGCTCGACGGGGTGATTTCCCAGGGTGCCTTGTTGCTGTATGCGCTGCCATCGTTCTGGCTGGCGATGCTGTTGATTCTGCTGTTCTCCGTCAGCCTGGACTGGCTGCCGGCCTTCGGCATGGAAACCGTCGGCCAGGACTTCTCGCTGTTCGACCGCCTCAAGCATTTGCTGTTGCCGTGCGTGTCCCTCAGCGTGCTGTTCCTCGCCCTGTATATCCACCTGACCCGCGCCGCGGTACTCGATGCGTTCGGTCAGGAATACGTGCGCACCGCCCACGCCAAAGGCCTGCACCCGCGTCGGGTGCTGTATGGGCATGTGCTGCGCAATGCGCTGTTGCCGGTGGTGACTTTTGCCGGTCTGCAATTGGGCCAACTGGCCAGCGGTGCCTTGCTGGTGGAAGTGGTCTATTCGTGGCCCGGTATCGGCCGCTTGATGTACGACGCCCTGGCCCAGCGCGATTACGGTGTGCTGATGGGCGGCTTTCTGGTGATCTCCTTGCTGGTGGTGGGCTTCAACGTGTTGACCGATCTGCTGTGCCGTTTTCTCGACCCCCGTATCGGCGCGGGAGGGCAGGGCTGATGGCTGTTCTCGGACGTTTCGTGCGCCAGCCTGCGGCGCTGGCCGGTGCGCTGTTCCTTGTGGTGTTGGCAGTGCTCGCGCTGGCGGCGCCCTGGCTCACCCACGGTTCGCCGTGGGAGATGAACACCGCGCCGATGCTGGCGCCGTTCCATGACCCGGCCCACTGGCTGGGCAGCGACCTGCTCGGGCGTGACCTGGGCAGCGGCTTGTTGTATGGCGCCCGGGTGTCCCTGTCGGTTGCGGCACTGGCCACCCTCGCGACCCTGCTGGTGGGCCTGTTGGTCGGTGCCGTCGCCGGGTACTTCGGCGGCTGGGTCGATGGCGTGCTGATGCGTATCGCCGAGTTTTTCCAGATCATTCCGCAACTGGTGCTGGCGGTGATCCTGGTGGCGGTGCTGGAGCCGTCCCTGGGCACCATCGTGCTGGCCATTGCCCTGGTGGCGTGGCCGGGGGTGGCGCGCCTGGTGCGCAGCGAATTCCTCACCCTGCGTCAGCGCGAATTCGTGCAGGCGGCGCGGGTGCTGGGCCAGTCACCGCTGGGGATCATCCGCGAACAGATTCTGCCGAATGCGCTGGCGCCGCTGCTGGTGGTCATGACCTTTGTGATGGCGACCTCGATCCTCACCGAGGCGGCGTTGGCGTTCCTGGGGCTCAGCGATCCGGAGGCCATGAGCTGGGGCTATATGATCAATGCGTCCCGGGGCCTGTTGCGCGATGCCTGGTGGATGAGCTTTTTGCCGGGGCTGGCAATCATGCTCTGCGTGCTGGCGGTGAACCGGGTGGGTGAAGGCCTGCGCGTGGCGTTCGAACCGGGGAGGTCGCTATGACACTGTTGAGTGTGCAGAACCTGCGTATCGCCTTGCCGGTGGGCGCCGACCGCAGTCATGCGCTGTATGACCTGTCGTTGCAGCTGGCGCGTGGCGAATGCCTGTGTGTGGTGGGGGAGTCCGGCTCGGGCAAGTCGATGTTGGCCAAGGCGTTGTTGCGTCAGTTGCCGGACCCGTTGCGGGTGCAGAGCGGGCGTGTGGTGTTTCGCGAACAGGACCTGGCGAGCCTCAGCGAAACCGCCATGCGCCAACTGCGCGGGCGCGATATCAGCATGGTGTTCCAGGAGCCCATGAGCGCGCTCAACCCGCTGTTGCGCGTGGGCGAGCAGATCGATGAAACCTTGCGGGCCCATGGTGTGAAGTCCGCCGATGAACGCCGTCGGCGGGTGCTGGACCTGCTGGGTTACGTGGGCCTGCCCGACCCGCCGCGCCTGCGTCTGGCCTATCCGTTCGAGCTCTCCGGCGGCCAGCGCCAACGGGTGGTGATCGCCATGGCCCTGGCGTTCGATCCGGGGTTGTTGATCGCCGACGAGCCAACCTCGGCCCTGGACGTGACCACCCAGGCGCAGATTCTCGACCTGCTGCGCAAGATCCAGCGGGACAAGGGCATGGCCCTGTTGTTCATCACCCATGATTTCGCCGTGGTCGAGGCGATTGCCGACCGCGTGCTGGTCCTGGAAAAGGGCCGATTGGTCGAGCAGGGCAACGCTCGCCAGGTGTTGCGCGAACCCCGTGCCGCCTACACCCGGCAGTTGCTCGCGGCGGTGTCGGCACAACCCCTGGCGCCGCGCGGCGCAGTGGCGGGCTCGGTGGTGCTCGAGGCCGAGCAGTTGGGCAAGGTGTTCAGTGCGCGCAGCGGCTGGTTTGGGCGGCGCACCACCCGCGCGTTGGACGCGGTGCAGGTGCAACTGCGCGAAGGCGAAACCCTGGGGATCGTCGGCGAGTCCGGCTCGGGCAAGTCCACCCTGGGGCGCTGCCTGGTCAGGCTGTTGCGTGCCGACAGCGGGCAGGTGCACTGGCTCGGCCAGGCCGTGGACACCTTGCCCGAGCGGCGTTTGCGCGGGCTGCGCAGCCAGGTGCAGATGATCTTTCAGGACCCGTTCGCCTCCCTCAACCCACGTCAGAGCGTTGGCCGGATCATCATGACCGGCCCTTTGGTGCAGGGGCATTCCAGCACCGAGGCCGAGCGGCGCGCGCGGCAAATGCTGGAGCTGGTAGGCCTGCCGGCCACGGCGTTCGAGCGTTACCCCCATGAATTTTCCGGCGGCCAGCGCCAGCGCATTGGCATTGCCCGTACGCTGGCAGTGGAACCCAGGGTGTTGATTGCTGACGAATGTGTGTCGGCCCTCGACGCGTTGATCCAGGTGCAGATCCTGGAGTTGCTGGAGGCCCTGCAACGACGGTTGAAATTGAGCATCGTCTTTATCACTCACGATCTGCGGGTGGCGGCGCGCTTGTGCGACCGCATCGCCGTGATGCAGAACGGGCGGGTGGTGGAGCAGGGCGAGACGGCGGCCCTGTTTGCCGACGCGCGACATCCCTATACCCGCACGCTGTTGCAATGTGTGCCGCAGACCGGTCTCAACCCCAAGGAATATGCGCTCCATGACTGATCAGAACCTGAAGGTGGTGCGTGGCGAACGGCAGGAGATCCGTCCTGGCCGCCACCTGAGCATCGCTCACCACCGGGGCAGCACCCAGCCCGATACCGTGGTGTTTTTCTGCCACGGCGCGGGCGGCAACAAAGACCAATGGCGCCTGCAATGGCAAGCGCTCAAGGCCGAAGGCTACAGCCTGGTGGCCTGGGACCTGCTGGGCCACGGCGACAGTGCCACGCCACGCAAGGCCACGGCCTACGCCTGGGACGAACTGGTGGCGGACTATGGGGCGATCCTGAACCGCTACGCCGGTGCGCGTAACCTGATCGTCGCCCATTCCTTCGGCACCGGCCTGAGCCTCAGCGCCTTGCTGACCCAGCCTGCGATGCCCGTCGAAGCGGCGTTGCTGCTGGGCACCCAGCTGTATCGGCCGGTCAGCGGCGGCGGGTTGATGGCGTTGCCGGCGTGGCTCCTTGAATGGCTGCGCCCGCTATTGGCCAAGGGCTTTCGCGAGCGTGCCTGGCATGCCAGTGCGGACCCGGCGCTGGTGGCCTACGAAGAAAAGCTCACCGAGCGCAACCGCCTGTTCATGTTCAAGGCCTTGATGAAACACGCCCAATGGCCGCCCGCCGAGTTGATCCCCAGCCTGGCGCTGCCGGTGAGTGTGCTGGCCGGCGACAGCGACGGCCTGACCCCGGCCAGCGGTGGCCAGGCACTGGCGGCGCAACTGCCCGATGCGACGTTTCAGGTGCTGGAAGACTGTGGTCATCAACTGATGCTGGAGAAGCCCGACGCGGTGCTGCAAGCCTTTCATCAGCTCATCGACAGGCGCTTATAACTCAAAAAACTTTTGCTATACGATTCAGCTATTGGATTGTTCATAAGGTAATGCATTTAATTCGGGACCTAACTCATTGTTGCACGGAATAAATCAGCGCTCTTATGCGTTGTAATGAGTCATCAGTTCCGCCTTAGAGATTAGCCATGAGCAACCCTGTTGCCTTTGCCCCCGAGCCGTTGCTGCGGGTGCGTGACCTGTGCAAGACCTTTGGCGCCCGGCGGGCGCTGGATCAGGTCAGCCTGGATATTTATCCGGGCGAAGGCGTCGCGTTGCTGGGGGGCAACGGCGCGGGCAAGTCGACGCTGGTGAAAATCCTCGGCGGCAGCCTGGTGCCGGACAGCGGCGAAGTGTGGGTCGAGGGTGCGCGGCAGCGTTTCGTGTCGCCGCTGTCGGCGCGCCGGGTGGGGATTGTCGCGGTGCATCAACGCCCCGACGACGCCATCGCCCCGGGCCTGAGCGTGGCCGAGAACCTGTTGCTCGATGAGCTGGGACTGCCCGGTGCAGACTTTATGCTCAACCGCAAAAGCCTGCTGCAACGCGCCGAAACCATCGCCGCCGGGCTCGGCCTGGACCTGCCGCTGCAACACCCGGTGGAGCGCCTGGGGCCGGCGGACCGTCAATTGCTGGTATTGGCCCGCGCGTTTGTCTTGCAGCCCAAACTGCTGATCCTCGACGAACCCACCGCGGCCCTCTCGGAAGCGGACGCCGAGCGCCTGCTCGGGCTGATCGACAGCCAGCGCAGCCAGGGCGTGGCGATTCTCTATATCTCCCAGCGCCTGTCCGACCTGCAACGGGTGACCAACCGGGCCATTGTCTTGCAGGAAGGTCGTTTGACCTGCGACCTCAATACCCGTCATCTGTCGTCGGTGGCCTATACCCTGTTTGGCGACACCACGGAAAACCCCAGCCTGGCGCCCGACAAAAGTGTGCCGGTGCCGTTCCTGGAGCGCTTTACCCGCGCCGGGTTTATCCGCAATCGCGCCGAAGGACGGGCGGTGCAGGAGCAGGTGGCGGGGCTGGCCGGCAACCTGGCCACGGTCGATGTGCTGAATGGCGGCAAGCCTCACACACCCTGATCCGCACTGTTTGGGTCAGGGCAACGCCGGGTAAATGATGAGCTCCAACTGCCCTCGGTGATACCGCGTTCCCCCCGGCGGCAATTGCCCGACTTCGCGCATTTCACTGGTGCTGCTGACGCGCAGCAGCACGCCCACCGGGCCATGTTGCCGGGCATTTTTCAGCCAGCCCTGAACCTGTTCGAGGTCGACCTTGCGCGGGGCTGAGTCGGCGTATTGCAGGCCGTAGCGCAGTTCACTCTGGGTGTCGTAGAACGTCACGTCCGGGCGTTTCAGGCGCCATGACAGTGCGGCGGCCGTTTCCAGCCCGTTGCTCAGCAGGGCGCGGGTTTCCTGCAGTTCTTCCAGGTGATCGAGCACGAACTGATCGGGCATTTCGTTATCCGCGACCAGCGCCGGCATGCCCGCCGGCAACAGAATCACCAGCAAGCCAATGCCCAGCGCCGGCATGGCCCACAGCGTCAGCGGGCGAAAGGCTTGCAGCAGGTTGGCGAGGATCCAGCCCAGCAGCACGATGAATGCCAGGGACAGGCTGAACATCTCGGCATGGCTGTTGCCATACAGCGGCCGCGCGATTTGCAGGTAGATCAGGGTCACCATCGCGACCATGCCGATGGCGAAGTTGAGCAGGCCGTTGAGGCAGATCGCGCGGGGTTTGTGTTGCGCCAACTGGTCGACCAGGGCATGCCCCATCAGCAGGGCCAGGGGCAGCAGGCACGGCATGATGTAGGTCGGCAGCTTGCCATTGCTCAGGCTGAAAAAGCCCAGGGGCAGCAGCAGCCACAGCGCGAGAAAAACGATGGCCGGCTGACGTTTTTGCTGCCAGGTCTTGAGCAGGGTGGTGGGTAGCAGCCCGGCCCACGGCAGGCATGACACCGCGATGATCGGCAGGAAGAACCACCAGGGCCGCACGTGCTGTGCGTTATCGGCGCTGAAGCGACGGATATGTTCGTTCCAGAAAAAGAAGCGCCAGAAGTCCGGCTCCTGCAGGTGGATCGCCACTGCCCAGGGCAGGCACGCCAGCACCGCCACGCCGACTGCCAGCGGGCCATAGCGCAGCAGTTCGCCCATGCGCCGTTGCCAGAGCATGTAGGGCACGGCGATCAGCACCGGCAGCACCCAGGCCAGAAAACCCTTGGTCATGAAACCCATGGCGCAGGCCAACCCTACGCATGTCCAGGCCAACAGGCGACTCTTGAGGGTCGAGCTGTCGAGGGCAAACCACAGCGCCACCAGGCTGAGGTTGACCCACAGGGTGAATTGCGGATCGAGGTTGGCGTACCCCGCCTGACCGGCCACCAGACCGAAACTCAGGTAGAGCAGGGCGCAGGCGAAGCTTTTACGCGGTTCGTTCCACAGGCGGCGGGCGATCAGGTAAGCCAGCAGCACACTCAGGCCGGTGGTGAGTGCCGACGCGATACGCGCACCGAACAGGTTCTGGCCGAATACCGCCTGGCCGAGGGCGATCAACCAGTAGCCGGCGGCAGGTTTTTCGAAATAACGCACACCCATGTAGTGCGGCGCGACCCAGTTGCCACTCAGCAGCATTTCCTGGCTGATCTGCGCGTAACGGGTCTCGTCCGGTATCCACAGACCGTGCAGCCCCAGGGGCAGTAAATAAAACGCAGCGAGGGCCAGCAACAACAACGGCAGGGGGTTTAAGCGGGTCATGAAAACGTCGCTCCTTGACGTTTGAAAACCGGGTATGGAAGTAGTAGTTCAATTGCGAAAGAAGTCACAGCATTCACTAAATAGCAGGGGATATTCATGACGTCCTTAGTTCAAGGGCGCAACTAAACATGCCAGACAACGGCTGTCTTTTTGCTGAACATGGGCGGTAGTGGCCGGGCAGGGATGACCAGGCTCTTTACGAAAAACCTTGATGCTGCGTTGAAAACCGACCCTAACGCTGCTTGAGTGCCGCCGGCCAATCGGGGTTGTTCATGATGCCCAGGGGCTTGAATTTGCCGTTCGCCAATACCTGCACGAACAACGCGCTGCCGTACTCCGGAAACGACGCGTGGGGGAAGCCCAGGGCCTTTTCGAAATCGGCGATGCAGCCGCTATGGGTGACGAACACCAGGTTGTGACCGGGGGTTTTATGGGCGAGCAATTCTTCGCCCATTGCGGTGCCACAGATGGCTTGCTGGCCCGAGGTCAGCTCGTTTTTGCCGAACATGAAACGCAGGGTCTGGGCCGTGCGAATCAGTGGGCTGGCAAGCACGTCGCTGCCTTCCATGCCCAGGGTATAAAAGGCTTTGCCCAGTTGTTCGGCATGTTGGCTGCCATTGATCGTCAGGCCTTCGTTGGGCCCCAGGCAGGGGTTTTTCGAGCGGTCGCAGCGTTCTTCATGGCGCACCAGCACGATCAGGTCACCGTCGCGCCAGGCCGGCAATACCTGGGAGGTCAGCAGGCGATCGCCGACGCCCAGGTCACGCGGCGAGAGGGGCCAGAGCAGGCTGGCGCCGAGCAGCAGCGCCACGACCACCATGCCCAGCCACCGGGGTTGCAGGCGCTTGAACACCGCCCGGCGCGAGCGCGGTTTGGTCAGGGTAAGGTCAACCACTTCATTCACCATGGGCACTGTTGGCAATGTTGTATTTAGTTAGGCGCAACTTCTTGGCGAATGCCCGTAGTGAGGCAGGAGACTGTCACAGGGCTGCTGTCTTTTCGCTGAACATGTTGCGGTAAAAAGTTGTCAGGCATGGCAACTAACAAGTTGCCGACCGGTGACACTTGGCGGGCAATTTAAAGGGGCGCGGGTGGGTAACCGGTGAAATCCATGTGAAAAATTTGCAGGGTTCCAAGGCTTAGCCGTTATGCTCGTTTTCAGTCCCCCCAGGTGAGTGTTTTTATGTTGCAGGTACAGGGCGTTGTCAAAAGCTATGCCACCCCGCAGGGCCCGTTGCCGGTACTGGCGGGTGTCGACTTGCAGCTGACCGGGCGCAGCAGCCTGGCGTTGATGGGGGAGTCGGGCAGCGGCAAGAGCACCCTGCTGCACCTGGTGGCCGGGCTCGACCGCGTGGACAGCGGCTTCATTCAGGTGGGCGAGCAGCGCCTCGATCAACTGAGCGAGGCACAACTGGCGCGCTGGCGGCGCACCGATATCGGCCTGGTGTTCCAGCAGTTCAACCTGATCGGCAGCCTGCGTGTCGACGACAACCTGGCTTTCCAGGCGCGCCTGGCGGGGCGCTATGACCCGCAATGGCAGGCGCAATTGGTGGAGCGTCTGGGCCTGGGCGATCTGCTCAAGCGCTATCCCGAACAACTCTCCGGCGGCCAGCAGCAACGGGTAGCGGTAGGGCGCGCCCTGGCCTCGCGTCCCAGCCTGTTGTTGGCCGACGAGCCCACCGGCAACCTCGACGAAGCCACCAGTGATGAAGTGCTGCAACTGCTGCTCGACCTGCTGCGCGACAGCCCCACCAGCCTGTTGATGGTCACCCACAGCCCGCGCATCGCCGCACGGCTCGACCGCCAGGTGGTGCTGCATCGCGGTCGAGTGCAGCCGGCGGACGGGCGCTGAAATGGCGGTGTTCCATTGGGCGTTGCGCGCGCTGCTCAGCCATTGGCGGCGTCATCCGGTGCAGTTTTTCAGCGTGCTCACCGGGCTGTGGCTGGCCACCGCGCTGTTGACCGGTGTGCAAGCGCTCAACAGCCAGGCGCGCGACAGCTATGCGCGTGCCAGCCAATTGATCGGCGGTGAACCCCAGGCCAGCCTCGCGATGCCCGACGGAGCGAGCTTTCCCCAGGCACGCTTTGCCGAGCTGCGCCGGGCTGGATGGCCGGTGTCGCCGGTGGTACAGGGCCGGGTCACGCTCAAGGGACATGAAGCGCAACGCCTGCAATTGATGGGCATCGACCCGGTGTCGTTGCCAGGCAGCGGCGCGGTGGCCGGGCAGCGCTTGAGTCAGGCCCAGATGGCGGCGTTCTTCAGCCCGCCGGGGCGTACCTGGATCGCCGCGTCGACCTTGCAGGAACTGGGGTTGCACGAAGGCGATCAGCCGTTGACCAGCGGCGGCCAGGCCCTGCCACCGTTGCAGGTTCGACAGGACATGGCCCCCGGGCTGTTGCTGACCGACATCGGGTTTGCCCAACCGCTGCTGGAGATGCCCGAGCGTCTGTCGCGGCTATGGCTCGACAAGGCATTCGCCGCCACCCAGCCTGTGCCGCCCGCCGGTTTGCAGCTCAAGCGTGCGCAAGACAACAACCTCGCACGCCTCACCGAGAGCTTTCACCTGAACCTGGATGCGCTGGGTTTTCTGTCTTTTCTGGTCGGCCTGTTTATCGTGCACGCGGCGATTGGCTTGGCGCTGGAACAACGCCGTGGGCTGCTGCGCACCTTGCGCGCCTGCGGGGTGAGCGCGCGACTGTTGATTGTCAGCCTGGGCGTCGAGTTGGGGGTGCTGTCGCTGCTCGGCGGTGTGCTGGGTGTGGTCAGTGGCTACGGGCTGGCCAGCCTGTTGCTGCCGGATGTGGCGGTGAGCCTGCGCGGCTTGTATGGCGCGGAGGTGGCGGGGCAGTTGAGCCTGAACCCAGGCTGGTGGCTGGCCGGGTTGGGCCTGAGCCTGGTCGGCGCGCTGCTGGCCGGTGCCAGCAGCCTGTGGCGTGCGGCGCGCTTGCCATTGCTGGCACTGGCCGATGCCCAGGCTTGGCATGAAGCCCATGGGCGCTGGTTGCGGCGCCAGGGCGTGGTGGCGAGCGCGGCGTTGCTGATTGCACTGGTGGCCTTGCTAGGGGGCAACAGCCTGACCGCCGGATTCGTGCTGATGGCGGCGTTGTTGCTCGGCGCTGCCCTTGGCTTGCCGGTGGTGCTCAATGGGCTGTTGAAGGCCGTGCTGGGGCGCAGTCGCTCGGTGCTGGGCCAATGGTTCCTCGCCGACTGCCGCCAGCAATTGCCGGCCTTGAGCCTGGCGTTGATGGCGTTGCTTTTGGCGTTGGCGGCGAATATCGGCGCAGGCTCCATGACCTCGGGGTTTCGCCAGACCTTCAATCACTGGCTGGAGCAGCGCCTCACGGCCGAGCTGTACCTCAACCCGCAGAACCCGGTCCAGGCCGAGCAACTGAAGACGTGGCTGGCCCGGCAGCCGCTCGTGCAGAAAGTGCTGCCTGCCTGGCAAGTCACCGTGCAATTGCAGGGCTGGCCGGCGGAACTGTTTGGCGTGGTCGATGACCTGACCTACCGCCAGCACTGGCCGCTGCTGGAGGCGGTGGGGCAACCGTGGGACCAGTTGCAGCAGGCCGACACCCTGATGCTCAGCGAGCAGTTGGCGCGACGCCTGAACGTGCGCCTGGGGGATACCGTCGAGATTCCCGTGCCGCAAGGGACATGGTCGCCCCGGCTGGTGGGGATCTACGCCGACTACGGCAACCCCAAGGGCCATCTGCTGGTGAATTCGAACCACCTGTTGGCCCATTGGCCGACGCTGGCGCCGGTGCGTTTCAACCTGCGGGTGGCACCGTCGGACGTGGCGTCCGTGGTGCGTGACGTGCAGCGTGAATTTGCCTTGGAAGACAGCCGTATCGTCGATCAACAGCAGCTCAAAGGCTGGTCGAGCCAGGTGTTCGAGCGCACCTTCGCCGCCACGGCCGCGCTGAACAGCCTGACCCTGGGCGTGGCCGGCGTGGCGCTGTTCATCAGCCTGTTGACCCAGAGCCAGAGCCGTCTGGGCCAACTCGCGCCGCTGTGGGCGCTGGGGGTGACGCGTCGGCAACTGATGCTGCTCAACCTCGGGCAGACCTGGCTGCTGGCGGTGCTGACGCTGGTCCTGGCCTTGCCCCTGGGCCTGCTGCTGGCGTGGTGCCTGGACGCGGTGATCAATGTGCAAGCCTTTGGCTGGCGCCTGCCGTTGCAGGTGTTCCCGTGGCAGTTGGCGCAGTTGCTGGGCCTGGCGCTGTTGGCCACGTGGCTCGCCTCGGCGTGGCCGCTGTGGCAGTTGTACCGCAGCCGACCGGCGGATTTGCTGAGGACTTTTGCCCATGAAGAGTAAGTGCCTGCTGTGGGCCGTTGTCGTGCTGTTGACCGCGTGTGACCAGGCGCCTGAGCCGACGCAAAGTTTCGCCGGGCTGGGCAGTGAGGCTGCCGATTTCGCCCAGGTGGTGCCGGGCAAGGTGTTCAGCTTTCCGCAAGACCACGGCCCGCATCCGGGCTTTCGCATCGAATGGTGGTACGTCACCGCCAACCTCACGGATGCCGAGGGGCATCGGTTTGGTGTGCAATGGACGCTGTTTCGCAATGCCCTCAAGGCCGGCCCGGTGCAGGCGGGCTGGCACGACTCGACGGTCTGGCTCGGCCACGCCGCCGTCACGTCCGCCACCCGGCACTATGCCGCCGAGCGTTATGCCCGGGGCGGTGTCGGCCAGGCCGGGGCCCAGGCTGAGCCGTTCAATGCGTGGATCGACGACTGGAATTTCGCCACATTGCCGGGCGCCGCGAGCCCGCTGGCCGGCCTGCAACTCAAGGCCGCCGGCGCGCAATTCGCCTACGACCTGCGCCTGACTTCCAGCCGCCCGCTGGTGTTGCAGGGCGATAACGGCTACAGCCGCAAGTCCGATCAGGGCCAGGCCTCGTACTACTACAGCCAGCCATTCTTCAGCGCCAGCGGCAGCGTCAGCCTCGATGGCAAGACCTATCAGGTGAGTGGCCCGGCATGGCTGGATCGCGAATGGAGCAGCCAGCCCCTGGCCGCCAGCCAGACCGGCTGGGACTGGTTCTCCCTGCACCTGGACCGGGGCGAACAACTGATGCTGTTTCGGGTGCGGCAAACGGACGGGCCGGGTTATCTCACCGGTACCTGGATCGACCACGAGGGCCGCACGCAGACCCTGCACAACGCCGATATCCAGTTGACACCGTTGGCCACAACCACGGTCGAAGGCCGCGCGATGCCTACGCGCTGGTCACTGAAAGTCCCCGGCAAACAGCTGGATATCACTGTCGATGCGGTCAATCCGAATGCGTGGATGAACCTGAGCATTCCCTACTGGGAAGGCCCGGTGCGGTTCGACGGCGGGGTGGGGTATCTGGAGATGACCGGCTACTAGGCTAAACAATTCGTTTAAAAAATACTGGACATACATCCAGTATTTATCTAGATTCCATCCCAGGTGACCGGATGTCACCTGAGCTTCACTTTTTAACTATGGATGGATAAAAAATGAAATCGAAAAAAGCGTTTATGCTGGGCGCGGCCGTAGCGGCCTCCTGCTTCGTTTCGGCCTTTGCCCTGGCCGAGCAAACCCCTCCAACCCTCAGCGCGCAAGCGGTCAAACAGGCGGCGCAGAAGGCGCTGAAACCGGGTGGCAAGGTCGATACCGCCAAGGTCTCGGCGACCCTCAAGCAAAAGCTGCAGGCGGCGAAAACCGGTCAGTCCCGAGCGGTGACCAAGGCTGCGAGCAGCGCACCGTTCAACAGCACGGTCGGCGAGCTGAAAAAACCGGCCCAGGCCGACCTGAAAAACGCCGCCGTCGCCGCTTTTGAACCGTTGTTTCCCACCCTGGATATCAACACCCTCTACACCATCAGTGGCGTGAGTCAGGGCGAGGAGTTCGCCTATCACTTCAATCTGGCGCAGAACGCTCGGGTCCAGGTGCAACTGGTGAACCAGAGCGCTGGCACCGACATGTCGCTGACCCTGTTCCAGGATGACGGCCAGGGCAACCTCAGCGTGGTGGGTTCCTCCGACGCCGCCGGCAATGCCGACGAATACCTCAACGGCGTACTGCCGGCGGGTGACTACTACTGGTACATGGTGGCCAAGGTCGCCAGCAACTCGCAGTTCAGTTTCGGTGTCGCGGTGGACAGCAACATCGATGCCTACGAGCCCAATGACACCCCGCAGACCGCCTTCGTGCTGCCGGACTCGATGAACAAGGTCACCGGCAACCTCGATAACGCCAACGATGTCGATTACTTCGACTTCAAGGCGGTGCGTGGCCAGAGCGTGAGCATGTACCTGGCGGGCGATGCGAGCGGCAGCCGCAACCAGTGGATCTTCGACCGCTTCGACGGCGTCAACTGGGTGACCATCCCTGCCGGTTCCACCTCCACGTATCCCAGCGTCACGCCGGGCACCACGGTGAAGGTACGCGTACGCGCCAACCCGGCGGTGGTACAGGACCCGAGCAAGAAGTATCAACTGAGCCTGGGCTCCACGCCGCGTCTGAATACCTCCAGCGTGAAGGGTGACAACATCGTGCGGGTACCGGTCTCGGTGTTCCCGTTGGCAACCCAGACGGCGCGGACGCTGAACTGGTCCACCCAGTGGTCCGACACTACTGGCGCGCCGTTGCTGGGCATTACTCCGGTACTGCGTGTCGACAAGCGTTTTGACGGGGCCGAGTTCCACTGGGCCGACTTCAAGACCACCACCAACAGCGCGGGTGCGTCGCTGGCCAGTGCCGGCATCGGCGACTGCTTCGGCGATTACCGCGTGGTGATCCCGGACAGCAGCACCGGCGTGGCGTACAACTGGGACACCACCTTCAACTTCGGCGGCTGGCGCATCGAGCTGGAGGAATTCCCGGGGGTGGGCGTCGGCGGCGATAACGTGCCTTACGTGAGCCTGGGGCATATCTGCACCCAGGACATCGTTCACTGATCCCGCGTTGCACATGAAAGAGGCAGCCTTTTGAGGCTGCCTTTTTTGCGTCTTGCTCAGTGCGCCAACGCGAGTGACAACGGCAGGCGCGCCATACTGCTGCTCTTGAGCGAGCCCAGGTACAGCCATTCGCCGTACTCCCGGGCGGTGGTGATGGGCGAATAATTGCCCGCGCTGCCGTCCTGCAGGTTGGCGATGACGTTGCCGTCGGTGTCCAGCCCCAGGACGAAGGCCTTGCGCTCGATGGGCTTGGGTACCACCATCAGCGCCCGCACCATGACCTTGCGCAGCAAGGGGTAGCCAGCGAAGCCATCGAGCAATGGGTTACGGGGTGAGTACAGCGCCACCCAGAAACGGTCCTGGCCATTGAAACTGAGGTTGTCCGGCAGGCCGGGCAAGTTGTCGATGAACAGGTCGTGGCTGCCGACGCGCTCGCCTTTGAGCCAGTAGCGGCTGATGCGATAGGCGCCGGTTTCATTCACCAGCACGTAGTTTTCGTCGGGGCCGAGGGCGACGCCATTGGCGAATTGCAACTGGTCGAGCAAGACCTCGGTGATGCCGCTGCTGAAGTCATAGCGCAGCAGACGCCCATCGCCGCCATGTTCGATCACCGCCTCGCCGTCCTGGCCGTAGCCCCATCGGCTCGACGCATCGCTGAAATACGCATAGCGCCCGCGCGCGTCCACGGTCACATCATTGGTAAAGCCGAACGGCATACCGTTGGCGCTGGTGCTCAGGACACTGAGCTGGCGTTTTGAATCCAGCGCCAGCAAACCCTTGACGCCATCGGCGATGATCAGACGCCCATCCGGGTGCAGCGCCAACCCCAGGGGCCGCCCGCCGGTGTCGGCCAGCACTTCCAGGCTGCGGCTGTCGGGCGAGGTGCGGATGATGCGCCCATCGTGCAGGCCGCTGATCAGATAACCCTGGGCGTCCAGCACCAGGGCTTCGGGGCCGGCGATGTCCTGGGCGCCGATTTTCTGGATACCGTTGAGGCGCTGGTTTTCGGCGAAGGGGCCGTCTTTCATCGAAGGCGCCTTGGGCGGCGCCCAGTTCACCGGTTGGACTTTAGTGGGCATCAGCAACAGAAAAGCCACTACCGCCAGCATCAATACGAACAGCAGGTGGCGGAGTTTTTTGGGGCGGGTGTTCATGACGATTCCTGGTTGTCGTGGGGGGTCGGTTCCCAGTGCAGGGTGCCGAACAGGTAGTCCATCAGTGGCAGGACAATGTTGAAGTTGCGCCCTTGCATCAGCTCACGGCGGTGGTGCAGGGCGTGCAGGCGGTGCATCTGGCGCAGCCACGGCAGGCGCGCCACCGGGTGGTCGGCGGGCAGGTGTTCACAGGCATGGAAGACTTCGTAGAGCAGGTAGCCGAGGATCATGCAGCCGGCAAACAGCCCGGCGACGTTGGGGCTCCACTGCTTGAGCAGCCACCAGACGGGCAGGGTGATAGCCAGGCTGTGCAGCACGATCAACCAGGCCGGAAAGAGGATCACGCGCCAATCCCGGGGGCTGTCGTAGGTCATGTGGCCGGGGGTGAAGAAACTGTGGTGATCGCCGGTATGCCGCGCGTAGAACAAGCGCGCCAGGGCGTGTTTGTGATGGCCGAGGTGGCGGTGCACGAGGTAGATGCACAGGTTGAAGAACACCAGGGTCAAGGGCACGGTCAGCCATTGCAGCGGGGTGATGTGGTGGGTGGAGGCCCAGGCCAGGGTGATGCAGGTTGCGCCGTAGCCCAGCACGAAGCTTGCGTGTAGCCAGGGGTTGTAATGGCGGTGGATGTTGGCGCGGTATCGGGCGCGGAAGGTTTCGGTGGGGTGGGGCATGGCCAGGGCTCGGTGTTTTTTTGTTGGGGTGTGAGCTTAGTCGGTGGGGGGGATTGTGCTAGGTTTTCGGGGGTGTGTCGGGTGTGATGGGTGTATATCCGTTGCTGCGGTCACGGCGGCTTATGGTTCCGCTCTTACAGCGGGTCACTTTGGAAAAGCCGGAATGCCGGCCCAGCCCAAAGTAACCAAAGGGCTCTTGCCCCAACACTCGGCACCTCGCTGTGGCTCGG
>NZ_JBSVVZ010000097.1:0-17157 GCF_054071875.1 Pseudomonas sp. SDO524_S393
TGATCGCTGACACGCCGCCTTCGCGAGCAAGCCCGCTCCCACATTTGAAACCGAGGCTGGCTTCCAGAAACCGGTCGGCTACCAGGCCGTCGCGCTTTTGCTTTGGATCTTGAGCGCCCCGTCAAACACGCTGGCCGAACGCAGGCTTGAATCCGTGGGCGACCCGGCAAGACGCCGGGTTAGCCATCACCCAAATAACGGATATGTCCCCCATCAACCACAGCAAAAAAAACGGGGCAATCACCGATCACCCCAAACCTGCAGCGAGAGGACCTTCAAAACCCCTACAAACTAATCTGCTTGCGCTCCTCGTCCGTCAACCGCGCCCGCGCCTGTTCATTCAGGGGCCCCGCCCCCAGCACCTGCACCGGGCTGTCCGGGTTGTACGCGGATGTTTTCCGCTGCACCCCGGGTTCCTGCGGCAACGGCTCAGTGCCCAGGCTCAACACCTCCACGGTCATGATCGACGGCCGTCCTTGCCTGGCCGCCGCCTGCTGACTGCGCGCCGCATCCTCGGCCGCCTGGGACGCCGCCGCCCCCGCCGCGCTGGCCGAGCTCATGGCGCCGGTATTGACCGCCGCCGTGACGGGCACCCCGGACGACTTGCCCTGGGTCTGGATGTTCGCCGCGTTCACCACCCGCAAGGCGGCGATGTTGACGTTGCCGGACACCCGGATCCCCGCCTCGCCCGCGTCGATGGTGCCCAGCGGCGCGATCAGGTCGATGTCCCCCGCCGGCACTTCCGGGATCGGGTTGAGCGTGGCGATCCCCGCACCGGTGCTTGGCACCGCCGGCGACAGGCCCACGTTGCCCCAGTTGTCATAGACACGCCTGGGCGGCGTATACACCACGGTAGTCTTGGACCCGCGCCCGGCGTTGATATCGCCCTCGCTGGTCCAACCCAGGATCGAGCCGCCGAAGGTGGTCATGATGCGGCTCTGGCCCAGCAGGATGCTGCCCAGGGAATACAACTGGATATCCCCCGCGCCCTGGGTGATCACCCCGGCTGTGGCCGGAGGCGCCGCGCCTTCGATGCCGAAGGTCTGGCTGCCGCCCGGTGTGAGCATCTGGATCGAACCGCCGAAGTTGGTGTGCACGCCGGCACCGCCGAACATCGTGATATCGCCCTTGTAGGTGATCGGGTTGCCGGCCACGTCGTGGCTCGGGAACAGCGCCGCAATGGCCGCCCGGCCACGCAGGTAACTGCCCTGGCGCACACCGCCTTCCTGGGTGTACTCGCGGCCCGCGGCCTTGAGTTCGGCGAAGTACACCTCGCGGGCGAACACCCGCTGCTGTTCGGCGGGCAGCGCCGCGTAGTAAGCACGTGCCTGTTCGCTGTCGCCGACAAAACCGAAACGCCCGGCGAGCCAGCCGACCAATTCGTTTTCATAGGTCTTGGCGACCTTGCTGCCCTGGATCGACTCACCCGGTTGCGCCAGGTTGGCAGGGTTCAGGTACGCCTCGACGAAACGGCGGTAATCCGGCCCGTCAGGGCCCACGCCTGCCTGCAGCACGATGCTCGCCCCCGGGCGGATATCGCCCGCGGCCACGGCGCCCAGGCTGGTGATGCCGACCTTGTCTTCCATCTGGATATTGCGCCCCGCCGTCAGTTCCAGGGTGCCGGGGCCGGCCACGTTGAAGCTGCTGTAGAGGATGTCGCGGCCCGCGCTGACCACCGAAACATCAGTCGGCGTGGTGTGCACGAACAGGTTGCCGCTGAAGGTGTATTCGCCGGTGGTCGCATCGCCGCCGGTGGCGCCGCTCAAGCGCGTGCCGCTGCTGACGATATCGCGCCCGGCCTGCATCCATACCGGGCCGCCGCCCTCGTAGAAGGTTTGCCCGAACCGGGGGTCGTTCGGCGAATAGATGCTGATCGCCCGTCCGCTGTTGACCCCCAGCAGGTCGCCGCTGAGCGCATAGAAACGCGCCGGTTCCATGGCCTCGGCCCAGGCCAGGCTGGCCGTGTTGGGGCCAAAAGCGAACAGCGGCGACAAGCCGAAGCGCGCGATGCTGGCGTCGCTGGACAGGTTGCCGCTGCCATTAACGGTAGTGAAGTCGCTGCGAAAGCCCAGGAATGCCGGATGCAGGATCGTCGCCAGGCTCTGCGGAGTTGCGCTGGAGCGGCTGATGGTCAGGTCGCCGCCGTAGATCGAATCGCCGGCGAGCAGTTCCAGTTGCCCCTTGGCCGAAGGTGCGAGCACCAGGGCGGTGAGTGGCTGCGGGCGTTCGGGGTTGCTCGTGGATGCACGCCCATAGTAGAGGCTGCCGCTCGCGGCCACGGCGCGCAAGGTGGCGGGATAGACCGCCGCCATATCGGTTTCCAGGGTCTGGGTCAGCGGCGTGAGGTTGCCCCCGGCGGAGAACAGGTCCACCGCCGTGTGGTCGGTCCATAGGCTGAACCAGCTCTGGCCAATGCCGTTGACGCCGCCATTGACATAGGCCAGGGCGTTCATCTGCGGCGCACGGCCCGGGTCGGCGACATCCTGCAACACCAGGTCGCCCCGGGTAGCCAGGCTGAAGGTCGCATCACCCGGCAACAGGCTCATGCCTCCCGCCGCCAAGGCGGAAGTGGAACGCAGTGGATCGTACGCGCGCACTTCGCTGGGGCTCTGGTCCTTGAGCTGGTTGCCATAACGCAGGGTCAGGCTGCCCAGCGCGCCACCGGTCATCTGCACATGCCCGCGCAGGTTCACCAAGGCACCGTTGAGGTGATCGACGGCGACCTGGCTGGCCGCGTTCAGCGCGCCACCAACCCGCAGGTTCAGGTCGCCACCGCCGGTGAGTTGCACGCTGCCATCGGCGGCGACCCGCCCCGTTCCACCCACGGCCAGGACCAGGCCCTGGCTGCGCCGGCCGACGTTCAGCGCCACCGTAGGGACCGGGTCGAGAATGCCCGCATCCCCGCCAACGTCCACGTTGAGATTGCCGCCGCCCAGGGTGCCGAAGCCGGTGAAGCCGACCATCTGGTCAGCGCCACCGGCATGGGTCATGCCAGGCACATAGGTGCCAAAGTTGATCCACCACGCAGTGGCTTGTGCCTGAGCCCCGCTCAAGCCATTGCCCTGCCGCCACAACCAGTTGCCGACATTGGCCGAGTCCTGCCCCTGGTCGTTGGGTACCGGGCGCCCTGTGCGACTGCTCGCCTCGGCCGTGATATTCCCGGTCAGGTTGCCGCCGGCCTTCACCAGCAGGTTGCCGCCCGCCTCCGGGTACCAGGCGCGATAAAGACTCCCGGCGCCGCCATCCACCAGTTTTTCATTGCCGCCCTTGTTGCCCAGTACCTTGCCGTTGCTGCCGATGGCACGTCGCAGGTTGTACGGGTCGTTGGCCGAGGTGCCGGTGGACGAGTTGCCGGCGGTGTACACGCCGAACAGCGACTCCATGCTCAGGTTGCCGGCGGCCAGCAGGTCCAGGTCGGCAGCGCCGGTGCGAATCACGCTGAAGCGGGTGCTGCCGCCCGCCACCAGGGAATAGGCATCACCGTCCGAGGAGCAGTAGTCAGGCAAATCGCTGCACAACTCGGGATAGCCGATCTCGTCGAAGTTGATCGGCTGGCCCGCCATGCTGTCATCGCCGAACCAGTCGATCGAGCCTTGTTCCGTCCAGACCACGGCGGCTTGCCCGTACATGCCGTAGTGGCTGTCGGCCAAGCGCAGGTTGCCACTCACCGGATGCGGTTGCAGCAGGCGACTGTCCGCCGCATCGGTGTCGGCACCCGCCACCAGGCGAATCGACCACGACTGCGAACCCTCCTCCAGCATCGGCGCAATCGCCCAGTTCTTGCCCTGGCGCCCAGCGTCAGCGACGCGCAGTTGCACCGACTCCACGCCACCCGGCAACTTCACGTCGGTGCCCGCCGGCAACAACGCCCCACGGGGCAGCACTTTGCTGCCGGCCAGGGTCACGTCACTGACCAGGGGCACGCCCTTCGGCCAGGTCAGGCCGTTGACGCTGGCTCTGCCGCTCAGCAGGCTGCCGGCATCCAGGATGCTGCCGGCGGCGAGCGTCTGGCTCTCGGCCAACAATGTCCCGGCGGCGAACAACACGTTACCCGAAGCATCCCGAACCGCCGCCGCCAACACGGTGCCCGCAGGCAGCACCAGCGGCTGGCTGAGGGTCGCCGCAACCGGCAGGCGGGTGCCCGCCGGCAGGGACAGGGGCTTGGTCTGCACATCGAAATTAAGCGTCGTCCCCTTGGGAAACAGCGTGCCATCGGCCAGGGTCACGCCACTGCCCGGCACCACCACCGTGCCGCCGGTGTAGTCGATGCCGGCGCGCAGTACCCAGCCATTGTCGTCGTCCGTCTCCGGTGGCGCCGCGAAGCCGTCGTTGATGCTGCCGTAGATGTTCAGGTCGCCGCCGGCGCGCAGGGTCAGGCTGCCGGCTTCGGGCGCTTGGGTCGACTTGAGGCTGGCGTAGCGATAACCCGATAAATCCAGGTCGCCTTGCACCACCAGGTCACCGTCCGGGGTCTTGCTGATGATCTCCACACCTGGGCGCAGGTGGAAGGTGTCGCCGTAGGTGGCGTTGTTCAGACCGGCGAGTTTGTTTTGCAGCAGGTTGCTGTTGTTCAGGGCCGCGTTGATGAACGCGGTACTCAATGCATGCTTGGCATCCAGGTACGCCTGATCGATGGCCTGATACGACTGCCCGTTGGGCGTGGCATCGGTTCGGGTGGGGGCGTCGTCGTAGGTGATCATCCCGTTGAGGGCGATGGAGCGCGCACCGTCGATGGTCAGGCGGCCACTGGCATCGATGGCGATGTCATTGCTGGTGCCGTCAGGGTTGACGATGCGCGGCGCGTTCAATTCCAGGGTGCCCCGGCTGCGCCCGTCATTGCCGGTGGCGTCGGTGCCGTGGCGCAGGTCGATGTGCGCGCCATCGGCCAGGGTCAGTTGGCCGGTGCCGGAACTCAGCACGACCGTGGCGCGGTTGGGCGCGTCGATGATCTTGCCGTAGCTGTCCACCCGCAGTTGCGTGCCGTGGGCGTCGAGTACCGCGCTGCCGTCCAGGGTCAGGCCCTGCCTGGCGGCAAGGTTGATCGCGCCCACGCGCTCGCCGCTGGCGTCCACCCGGCCGGTGACGCGCAGGCTGCCGTTGTCTACCGAGACGTTGACGGTATTGGCCTTGACGTCATTGCCGATGGTCAAGTCGCCCTGCTTGAGCTGGAAGCTGCGCGCGCCAAACACCTGGCCCTGATTGAGGCGCTGGTTGAGGGCGGCGAACTGTTCGGTCAGGGTGCCGCTGGTGCCCAGGCGCTGGGCCTGGATTTCCACCGCGCCGGCCAGGTACGGCACCAGGGTGCCGCCGGCATCGTAATAACCGTTGGTGCCGGCGACGATCTTGCCCGCCAGGTCGACCAGCCCCGCCGCGCCGTCCACGGCCACCGCGCGCAAGCGGCCCGCCTGGTTGTAGCGGGCCGACAGGTCGATGGTCGAGCCGGCGGCTTGCAGCACGTTGCCTGCGCGACTTTCCAGCAGCACTTCGCCGCCCGCGCTGTATTTGGTCAGGTCGTTGAAGGGCACGGCGCGACCGGCCACATCGATCAACGCCGCGTCGGTCAACACCACGTCACCGCGGGCGCCCAGGGTGACCTTGCCGCTCGGCAACACCACGGAACTGGCCAGGCGAATACTGTCGCCCTGCAAGGACAACTCGGCGCCGATGCCATCGACCTTGCCCACCGGGCCCGCCGACGCACTCACGTCGATGGCGCCGCCGGCGGTGATGCGGTTGACCGAGCCGGCTGCGCCGGTCATCAACGGTGTGAGGATATTCAGGTTGCCGCCGCTGTAGGCGAAACCCTTGACGGCATCGTAGGCGCCCTGGCTCTGGTACACCGACAGGCTGCCCTTGTGGTTGGCGGTGATGCGCTCGCTGGCGTTGAGGTTGACGTTGGCAAAGCCCAGCGCCAGGCGGTCGAAGGACTGGGTGGTGCTGGGTTGGGCGAACGCCCCATAGCCGAACTCGATGCGCTCGGCGTTGATGTCCAGGCGCCCGCTGCCGGTGCCGGCCCCGCCGCCCACCACGGCGCCCGGCGCGCCCACGGCGCCCTGCCAGATCAGGTTGGCGGTGTGGATGGTCGCCACGTCACCGGTCCCGCCGGCGCCGTAGATCGCCGGGGTGGAGAGCATCAGGTTGCTCAGCAGCGACTTGCCCGTCACGGCATCGTAGGTGTCCAGGGTGGTGGTGCCGTAGAAGTTGAAGCTGTCCCGTGCCGAGAGTTGCAGGGTTTCCAGCGCCGGCGCCCCGAACTGGGTGTCGCCGCGCAGCAGGCGCTCCAACACCTGCTGGCTGAGGGTCAGGCCCGCCGGCAGGCGATTGCCGGCGGCAGCGGCGGCCAGCGCTTCGGGGCTGCCGACGTTGATGCTCGATACCCCGAGGTTCAGGTGGCGGGTGCCGTAGCGCACCGCATCGCCCATCTGCAAGGTACTGTCGGTCAACGCGACGATGCTGCCTTCGGAATACAACGCGGTCTGCCCACTGCACGGCGCAGCGCCGCAGCCACCCAGGTCGATGCCGCCACTGGTGCCCGTGGACGACGGCGAGGCGACGATGTTGAGCAAACCGTTGGACACTGCCAGCACATTCGCCAGTTTGTAGACAAACCCGTCGCGGGCGTCATAAACGGCCTTGCCACGGCCAATGGTGTTGATCGATGCGCCTTGTTCCACGGTAATTTTGCCGGACGTGGTGGCCAGCATTACTTCCGGCGCGGCCAGGGTCGCGCCATTGCGCAGCACGATGGAGCTTGAGGCCGCGTTGGTCAGGTTGATGTAGTTGCCGCCCTGGCCATAGGTCACCACGGTCATGCCACCGATCAACAGGCGAGCGGCGCCCAGGGCATTGAGGCTGTCGGCCTCCACGCTGATGCCGCTGAAACCGGCGGTGGCGCCCTTGCCTGCCGCGACAATTTCGATGTCTTTGTCGACACCACGGCTCGCGTTGGTCAAGGCCACGGTGCCGCCGTAGCCACCTTCAGCGGCGTCGAAGCGACCGATGCCCTGGAACGAAAACGCATCCGTGCCAGCCCCCGAGCGCAGGTTCAGTTGCAGGGTCTTGGCGTCCACCGGCAGCAGCGCACGGGGTACGCCCAGCCGTGCGGCATCGGCCACGGCGAATTGGGCGTAACTGGTTTCGTTGTACTGGGAATAGCGGCGCAGGGTATCGGCCGAGGTGATGATCACCTGGCTGAGCGTGCTGTTGCTGATGCCGGTATTGGCGATGGACAGGCGCCCGGCGGTGGACCAGGAGCCATTGCGCAGGGCCTGGGTTACACCGTCGCTGCCCAGACCCGCCAGCCCGTTGATTTCCACACGGAAGGCGCCCGGCATCAAGGCATAGGTGGACGGCATCAGGGTGTAGGTCCCCGCCGCCAGGCCCGGTACGCCGGCACCGATAGTGATCTGCTGGCCAATCAGCGGATCGACCGCGCCGCCTTCCGGCGCCACCGGTGCGTAGCCAGGTTGCGCACCCGGCACAATCGCGTAGATCGGGTTGGTGCCCAGCCCCGGCAGCACAAAGCCGCCAGTGGCACCGAATTGCACCAAGGGGTTGTAACGCGCATCCGTGGAGCCGCCGCGTCCGGAAATGAACCCGGCCCCGAGCAGATCACCGCCACCGGACAGGTCCACGGTCGCATCGGGCATGACCTTCAGGGTCTTGCCACCCAGCACGATCCCGACATTCAGGCTGCCGTTCTCATTGGGTATCGCGCCTTGCCCCAGGAACGTCACCGTCTTGCCGTTGTACTTGTAGACCTGGCCATCCACCGTGCCGCCATAGGGCAGCACCAGGCCTTTGCCGCTGACCGACGTCAGGCTGCCAGGCAACAGTTCGACGTGACTGGTACCCAGGTTACCGATTTCGATCAGCCCCAGCGGCGCCCGCACCACCCCGCCCTGCTTGATGGTCGGGCCACCCAGTTGCAGGCGGCCAAACGCCGAATAGGGGACCGCCGCGTTGCTGTTGCCGGTGCGGGCGATGGTCAGGGTGCGGGTCGGGTCGAAGTTGAAACCCGAACCGTCAGCCGCTGCATTGTTCAGGTAACCGGCCAGCACCCGGGCACCGACTTCGGTAGTCGGGTACAGCTGCGCTGCGCGCAGGGTCAGGTCGCCCCGGGTCAACAATTGCGTGCTGATGCCCTGCGCGATCACATCCGCACCGGCCCCGGCCAGGAAGCGCAGATCGCCCTGGCTGTTCAGTTGCACGTCATCGAAACCACGACGGTCGACGCTCACCTTGCTCGCATCACTGCGCGTCAGGTCGCTCTGGTTGCCGAACAACACGTTGCCGCGCACGTCGATCAGGTTACCGCTGGCATTGAATACCGCCTGGCTGGCCCGTTGCGACAGGTTGGAGGCCAGCACCGGGTGCAGGTATTGGTCTTTGCTCGGGTCCAGCGGCGCGAGGATGCCCGCCAGCAGCAGGTAAGGCGCCGACAGGTTGATGCGCGACCGGGCCGGGGCGTTTTCGCTCAGGCCCAGGGCGCCGCTGTACAGGCGCAGGCTCTGGCCCATGTTCAGCGACACGTCGCCGTCGAAACTCAACAAGCCATTGCTGAGCAAGGCCAGGTTGTCGAAACCGCCGGCACGCACCTGGTCCACGCCAAGGCGGCCATGGCCGTATTCCAGGCTCGCGGCGGCCGCATCGGGCGTACCCGGCAAGGCGCTGCCTTGATGGGTCTGGCTGACCACCAGCTCGCGCACGTTGAGCACGCGGTCGGTGACGGCGGACTTCAGGTAGTAAGGGGTCTCCAGCGCCAGCGACAGGCTGCCGCCGGCGGCACCGGCCCCACCGGCCCGGGCGACAACGCTGCCATCCAGGTACAGGCCGTTGTTGGACGCCAAGCTGATGCTGCCGCCATTGCTGGCCACCTGCACGCGGCCCTGGCCCGGCACATCCAGGCTGGTCTGGGTGCCGGAAGCGTCCAGGCGCGCGCCTTCGCGCACCACCACGAACAGGTCGCCGGCCTTGGCAATGCCGGTGGCCAGGTCGATGTCGCCGCCGATGCTGATCTTGCCGCCATTGCGCACCTGGCCGTAAAGACGTCCACGGTTGTCCACGGCGCTGACGGCGCGGGCCGCCACGTCGATCAACGCCTGCTCGCCGATCCAGATCGAACGGCCATGGCCGGCGGCGTTGGCCGCCTCGGAGCCGATCGCCGTCAGACCGCTCAGGCTCACGTTGCCCCCCCAGGCGTTGAGGGTGCCATTCAGGGTCAACTGGCCAACGCTACGCAGGTTGATGCCCTGGCCCGGGTCGACATTGATCACCGCGCCCTGGCCCACTGTCAGGGCCGTGGTCGCCAATTCGGCTGCGGTGGACTCTGGTCGCCCGGCCGTCAGAGTCAGGCTGGCGCCACGACGCTGGGTCAGCACACCCTTGGTCGCATCCTCCTGGTACAGCGCCGGTGTCCAGCGCTCCAGGGCCATGGCCGGGTCGCTGCCGCTGGGGGTGGCCGAGGTCTGGTCGCCCCCGCGCAGGACCGGCGTGGTGACGTCGACCCGCGTGCCGTCGGTGACCAGCAGTCCTTCGTTGCCGGTGATGTCATAGGCCGAGAAGCCCTTGTCGAAGAAGTCACCGGCCAACTGCAAGGTGTCGGCAGCGGGCGCCGTGGCGCTGTCGCCGATCTGCACCTTGCGCGCCTGCAACGCCAGGGTGCCGCCACCGTTGACGCCATAGCCACGCACCTCGCCGTTGAGCCCCAGGGCACCGAGTGCGCCCAGGGTCACGTCGCCGCCCTTGCCGCCGCTGAGTTTGCCATCCAGGCCGAGGGTGGCGCCGGAAGACGCATCCACCACGCTGCCGGCGGCGAGGTTCACGTTGCCGGTGCTGCGCAGCGAAACCTTGCCGCCGTTCACATACGCCACACCGTCGCGGTTGTTCGGATCCAGCAACAGGTTGGTCCAGCGCCCGGTGGTATCGAGCTTGACCCCTGCAGCCACATCGACCCGCCCGCTGCCCGGCAGGATCACATCGCCGACGGTGTTGCCCGAATTGAGGTTGACCTGGTTGAGGATGTTGCCCGCGTTGATGCTGCCGCCATGGGCCGTCAGGTTGGCATTGATCGCGACACCAGGACCGAACAGCGTGATGTCGCCGCCATCGGCCACCTTGAGCGCGCCGTTGACGGTGATCTGCTGCTTGGCGCCGACCTTGATCGCACCCAGTTCCAGGTCATTGAGCGAACCGCTGTCGAGCACCATCTTGCCCTGGCGATCAGCCGGCAATGCCGTGGTCAAGTCGAGGCCGTCGGCGATTTTCTGGGTATTGCTGTCGATCAGCACCTCATCGGTGCTGGCGCCCAGGGCGTAACGCAGCGTGCCGGTGGTCTTGTTGTAGATCGGAATGTATTGGCCAATGATCAATTGCGCGCGCTGGGCCCTGGCCTTCTGGGATTGCTGGTAGCCGTCGAGGTTGATGTTCGGTGCCTGGGTCTGGCGCTCGCCCTGGAACACATCGCTGATCACCTGGCCTTCGAGCACGGCGCTGGTGGTGCCGATCACCAGCTTGCCGGCATCGCGGCCCACGGTATAACCGGCCTCGTAGCGGCGCTGCGGGGCGATCAACGGGTTGTAGTAATACGCGGTCTGGCCCCAGCGCGCGCTGGTGTCTTCAAAGCCCTTGTAGAAACCGGAATACAGAATGTCGCCGGGTGCCTTGGACAACTCGTACAGGCGACCGTCGGGCCCCTTGAGCCAGGTTTGCTGGATATACCCGGCCTGCACGTCCACGGTACCGCCCGACAGGTTGATCTGCGCGCCCTGTTGGGTCACCACCTCTTTGCCGGTAAAGGTCACGGTGCCGCCCTGGGCCATCCACTCGCCCACCGAATGGCCCTGGGTGCCGAGGTAGCCGCCCACCTCCAGCAAACCGCCGGCGGTGTACCAGCGGTCGGTGGCATAGCCATTGGTACCGGCCGGCACGAACACCAGCTCGCGCAGGTCGACCCACACATCGTTGTTGATCAGTTGCCCGCCGTCACGGTTGACCGGCGCATCGCGCTGTTCGTTGCCCTGGACGTTGATCTTGATGTTGTTGGATTCCATCGACACCTTGACGCCGACCGCACCCGACACATCGATCTTCGCCCCATCGCGCACCAGGCTGCGTTGCCCGGCACTGACCGCGACCTGGCCACCGGTGGCCAGGGTGATCGAGCCCTTCTGGAAATCCACGGTGCCGCCGCTGACGATTTCGATGCGCGATTGATCAGTACGGTCGACCACCGCACTGAGGTTGTTGAACTGGCCGGTGATCTGGTTGGCGGGCGTGCCGTCGAGCTTGATCAGGCCATTGTCTTTCTGGCTGTTGAGGGCGGTGCTGCCGCTGCTGTCCAGCAGGATCGCGGTGGTGCTGCCCTCGCCCAGCGTCACGCTGCCGGTGGTGTCGGTGGCGGAATTGAGCAGGTGGATCGTGCCGCGTGTATCCACCGAGGTGCTGGCCAGGGCTACGCCGTTCTGTTGCACCTGATGCCCGGTCAGGGTGATGTCGCCGGTAGAGGCCATGATCAGCCCGCTGTTGGTGACCTTGCCGGCAGTGCTGCCGGCCTTGAGGCTGGTGGCGACCTCGTTGCCCCGGGTGGTGGAGCGGTCGTTGCCGGTGGTGCTGACGCCTTTGCGAATATAGAAACTGTCGCCGGCGGCCAGGGTGGTCTGGCCCTTGGCGGTAATGATGGTGCCGGCGTTTTCCACTTCCGCGCCCAGCAGCAAGGCATAACCGCCGGCATCGGTGGAAGTGGCGGGGTTGTGGGTCTGGATCAGCGCGCCCCGCTGCACCTCGACCTTGCCCACCGCATCGGTGAAGGTCGGCTGGCTGCCGGTGGCATCCACGTACAAACCGCGCTGGGTGAACTGGTCATCGGTGATGGTCGCGGCGGCGGCCACCAGGTTACGCACGTTGACCTGGCTGGTGCCGCTGAAGATCACACCGTTGCGGTTCATGATCATCACCGTGCCCGCGCCCTTGATCTGGCCCTGGATCTCGCTGGGCCGTGCATCGGGGTCGTTGACGCGGTTGAGCAGCGCCCAGTTGGACTGCTGCTGGAAATCGACGGTGGTGTTGCGCCCGACGTTGAAGGTCTCCCAATTGAGGATCGCCTTGTCGGCGGTCTGCTCGATGGTCACGGTGGTCTTGCCGCCGGACTGGGTCTGGACCGGGCCCTTGGCGTTGGTCCAGCCCTGGGTCAGGCTGTTGTCGACCTGCAGGCCGCCCTTGCCCAGGCCGTCGGGAATGTTCGAGAACTGGCCGAACGCCGCCTGACGCCCTGCCGCCTGCGCCGCCTGCTGGGCGGCAATCGCCGCGACACTGGCGTTCAGCGTGCTGATGGACCGCGACAACTGCTGGTTGACCCGCGCCTGCTGGTTCAACGACGGAATCCCCGGCACCTGCCCCGCACCGGTACGTGCCGCCGTCGCCGCCTGGGAGGCGCCCTTGGACGCGAACCAGCCGGAACTGAACGCGGAAGCCGCATGGGCGTTGCCCGCCACCATCAACAAGGCAATGGCATGGGCCAGGGGCTTGAGGCGCAACACGGAGTGGGCGTTGCGGTGAACCGTGGGTTTGAAGCGGACCATCGGGCATCTTCCTTCGTTGTTTTCGTGCGGGTGCCTCAGGCACGACCGGCTCACGTCTGAGGGTTAGGCGGTTGGCGAGGGGCGCGACTGAACTTCTGTCATGCAAAGTTCATAAAGCCCTGATAACGGGGTTGAAAACCGGGCCAACGCAAAAAATCAGCAACGGCGCAGGCCGTTGCTGATCCGGTGTTGCAGGTCGTTGAAGCGAGGGTTACAGCGGACGACCGATACCGTTGCAGACGTTGGTGTTACCGATGCTCAGGGCGTTGCTGGCGGTCACGAAGCTGGCGCGTACGGCGGCTTTCCAGTTGGCTGGCAGCGGTACGAACGCGTTGGCTTCGATAGCGGCGTCGTTGTTGGCGGTGGCACCGTAGTGCTTGGCGAAGAAGTCACGCACCTGGGTGGTCTGGGTAGCGTCGGCGTAGCACTGGCTGAAGATCAGGTTGGTGAAGCCCAGGATCGGGTAGCCCGACGTTGGGTAAGGCACGACGCCGGCAGTGTTGGGTTTACCGAATACCGGTACCCAGGCGTCCGGGTTGCCACGGTCGGCAGCGGCAGGCAGCGGAACGGCGTTGATCGCAGCCGATACGTTGGCAGCGGCAGGCGACACGCCCTGGACGTTGGCGGCGACATCCTTGCCTACGCGAGCGACCTTGGTAGCGTCGTCCAGGCCGGCCAGGGTTGGCGCGGCGAAGTCCGGGCTCATGTAAGTGATACCGCCGTCGGCACCGGCCAGGGCAGTCATCACGCCTTGGCTGCCAGTGGCAGATACGGCGCCGGCAGGCAGGCCACCGGTGTAGCTGGAGCCGAAGGTAGTGGTGACGTTGAAGGTACCGGTTTCAGCGCACTTGGCGTTGAGGAAACGGGTGAACAGCTCGGTGGTGCCGCTGCTTTCGCTGCGGTAAACCACTTTGATCGCGCCGGTACGGCCAGAACCGGAGATACCGCTCCAGTCAACGATACGGCCCGAGAACACACCGCACAGCTCGTTGACGCTCAGGTCGACGGCATCAGCGCCGCTCTTGTTGAACGGGATGGCAACGGCAGTACCCACCGACGGCACCTGGATCAGCTTGCCAAAGGTTGGCTGCTTGGCGGTGGCGTAGGTCGACAACTCAGTGGGGGTCAGCTTCGAGTCGCTACCGGCCCAGTGCACATTCTTGTTGGTCACGCCGGCCACGAACTTGGTGTAGTCGTTGTTCAGGAAGGCAGCCTTGCCGTTGCCGCTGCCCACGCCGATGTACTGGGCAAAACCGGTGGTCAGTACGCCGGAGGTCTGGTACAGCGCTTGTGGCAGAGTGGCGCCGCCGCCGTTGATGTCAGCCATTGCAGCCTGGGCCGAGCACAGTGCAGCGAGGGTCATGGATACCGCGAGAACGTTGCGCTTAAACATGAAGAAGCTCCTTTCGTCGTGTTTGTACGTTTGGGTTGGATGGCTCTTGCATGACGCCATGGCTTCGGTCCCGAGCCGGCTACCGGGGGTGGCCAGGGGTGAAAACCATGGGAGAGAAATTCGCAGTTTCCGATGACAGCTGTGGGAAAAAACCTCGGGAGAAACGCCTTGATTTTTAAAAAGATTCTCGGGTGTTTCGGTCATCGTTTTGAGCGATTTGGAGGCAGGTGACAGCGAGGTTTCAGCGACCCTGGCTGGAGGCCGTATCGACCGTTGAATATGACGGAATGGAGAACCCGAGGTTGGACGGGATACTGAAATCCGCCGTCCTTCTGTGGGAGCGTGCATTCAGGTGACGAGCTGGTTGATCTCGATAATCGGCAACAGCACCGCCATGACGATCACCAGCACCACGGCGCCCATCACCACGATCATCAAGGGTTCGAGCAAGGCCGTCATGCCCATGGCGCGACGTTCGATGTCCTTGGACAGGGTTTGCGCCGCGCGCTCCAGCATCGGCGGCAGCGAACCGGTTTTTTCGCCGCTGGCGATCAGGTGGATCAGCACCGGCGGAAAGACTTTTTCCAGCGCCAGCGCCGGCGCCAGGTTGACCCCTTCACGCACCTTGGCGGTGGCCTCGTTGACGCACTGGCTGAGGCGGTCGTTGGACAAGGTTTGCCGCGCCGCTTCCAGGGCGCGCAGCAAGGGCACGCCGGCACCGCCGAGAATCGCCAGGGTCGAGGCGAATCGCGCGGTGTTCAGCCCCAGCACAAAGCGCCCGATCAGGGGCAGGCGCAGCACACGGCTGTGCCAGTTCAAGCGCGCCACGGGATTGCGCAGGTACAGGCGCCAGCCCCAGAAACTGCCGACGATAGCGGCAAAACACAGCCAGCCCCAGGCGCGGATGAAGTCACTGGCGTTGAGCATCGCCAGGGTCAGCCCCGGCAAATCCTGGCGCGCCTGGGAAAACGCGCTGACCACCTGGGGCACCACATAGCTCAGCAGGAAAATCACAATGCCGATGGACACCAGCCCCACCACGCCCGGGTAAATGAACGCCGTGAGGATCTTGCCGCGCAGACTGTTGCGCTCCTCGATGTAGTCGGCCAAACGCTCCATCACCTGAGCCAGGTCACCGGACTCCTCCCCGGCGGCGATCAAGGCGCGGTAGATCGACGGAAAATCCCGCGGGCGCATCGCCAGCGCATCCGCCAGGCGCATGCCCCCCCGCACATCAGTGCGTACTGCGCTCAGGGTCTGGGCGATGTGTTTTTTCTCGGCCTGCTCCACCGTGGCACTCAGTGCCGCTTCCAAAGGCAGGCTGGCGCCCAGCAGGCTTGCCAATTGCCGTGTGGCCCAGGCCAGGTCGTTGTCCGACAGCCTGGGGGTGAACAGGCTGCTGCCCGTCGTGGCCTGCTGACTGCCTTCGAGCTGCACGCGCAAGGCGGTCAAGCCACGCCCGCGCAGGTTGGCGAACGCCGCACTCTGGCTGTCGGCTTCGACGTGCCCGGTCTCGATCCTGCCGGTGGCATCGGCGGCCTCAAAGCGGTAGCGATTCATCAGGCGTCCCGTGTCACACGCAGGATTTCTTCGGGCGCCGTGGCGCCGCTGCGCACCCAGCGCTCACCGTCCTCGCGCATGCTGAACATGCCGGCGCGACGCGCGGCCAGGCGCAGGTCCTGCTCGCCGGCGCCCTGATGGATCAGGCTGCGCACGTCATCGTCGACGCAAAACAGTTCATGGATACCGGTACGCCCGCTGTAGCCCACCTGATTGCACCGGGCACAGCCCACCGGGCGCCAGGTGCCGGGCGCGGCCGGGTCCTCCTGCTTGCAGTGCGGACACAGGCGCCGGACCAGGCGCTGGGCCAATACGCCGAGCAATGACGAGGCCAGCAGGAACGGTTCGACGCCCATGTCGATCAGCCGGTTGACCGCCGACACCGCGTCGTTGGTGTGCAGGGTCGCCAGTACCAGGTGACCGGTGAGCGAAGCCTGCACCGCGATTTGTGCGGTCTCCAGGTCACGGATTTCACCGATCATGATGATGTCCGGGTCCTGACGCAGGATCGCACGCAAGGCCAGGCCGAAGGTCATGTCGATCTTGGCGTTGACCTGGATCTGGCTGATGCCCGGCAGGTCGTATTCCACCGGGTCTTCCACGGTGAGGATGTTGCTGGTGCTGGCATCCAGCCGTGCCAGCGCAGCGTAGAGGCTGGTGGTCTTGCCGCTGCCGGTGGGGCCGGTCACCAGCACGATGCCGTGGGGCTGGCGAATCAGGGTGTCGAGCCGCGCGAGCAGTTGCGGCTCCATGCCCAGGGTCTCCAGTTGCAGGCGCCCGGCCTGTTTGTCCAGCAGGCGCATGACGACGCGCTCGCCATGGCCGGTGGGTACCGTGGACACCCGAATGTCGATGGGGCGTCCGGCCACACGCAGGGCAATACGACCATCCTGGGGCAAGCGTTTTTCGGCGATGTCCAGTTGCGCCATGATCTTGATCCGCGACACCAGCGCGCCGTGCAGGGCTTTGCGTGGCGAGACCACGTCCCGCAGGGTGCCGTCGACGCGGTAGCGCACCACGGAGTGGGTTTCGTAGGGTTCGATGTGGATGTCGCTGGCTTCGTCGCGGGCGGCCTGGGTGAGCAAGGCGTTGATCATGCGGATGACCGGGGCGCCGTCCTGGGTGTCGAGCAGGTCGGTGACTTCGGGCATGTCTTGCATGAGGCGGTCGAGGTCGACTTCGTTTTCGGCGGCGCCCACCACGGCGGCGGCGCTGCCGGTGTCGGCGTAGGCGCTGGTGAGCAGGCCGTCGAGTTCGTCGTCGCGTACCTGTTCGATGGGGGATGGGCCGAACTGGCGGTGGACTTCGCTGATGGACCAGCCGGGGGTCGAAGGGCATATGGTCAGCAGCGTGCCCTGGTCGCTGGGGCGCAGGAGGATGCGTTGGGATTTGGCCCAGGCGTAGGGCAGCAGGCTCATGTTGTAGGTCCTGATTGTTGGAGTACATATCCGTTTTTTGGGTAACGGCTACCTAGGGTTCCGCCCTTACGGCGGGTCACTTTGGAAAAGCCGGAAGCCGGCCCAGCCCAAAGTAACCAAAGGGCTCTTGCCCCAACACTCGGCACCTCTATAGGAGATCTAAATTGTGGGAGCGGGCTTGCTCGCGAAAGCGGTGGATCAGTTAGAG